>JBAVZX010000248.1:0-5021 GCA_049589015.1 Phormidium sp.
TGCCTGTTATTAGTATTTCTTTAACCCACTTGTGCAATAACTTGTCCAATTTCTTGAGGAGTTGCACCAGTTCAAAAACTCAAATTCAGTGGTTGAAATAGTGGCTATGACTACTTCTGTTGAGGAATTTTTAAGTAATTTCGATCGCTTACCCGAATCAGAAAGATTAGACGTTGCAGTAGAGATTTTGCGGCGAGTTGTTCAACTGGAATTTCCGCCTTTGTCAGAAGAGGATTTAATTTTCAATGCTGAAGAAGTTTTTTTAGAGTTCGCTCGGCAAGAAGTTGAAAATATTTCCCTAAAGCTTAACAATAAAGATAGATAAAATCGATCGCACAAGATCAACTAACTTAACAATGTCGATAAACTCAACAGTTGAAAATCAAATAGACTACGACTTAGCAATAGTCGGCGGTGGTATAGTCGGTGCTACCCTCGCCGCTGCTTTAAAAGATTCTGGACTTAGTGTGGCGTTAATCGAAGCACAAGTCGAATCTCCCGCAGTTGCGAAAGGACGCGCTTACGCTATTTCCCTGCTTTCGGGACGTATTTTTCAGGGAATTGGCATTTGGGACAAAATTGAACCCCAAATTACCACTTATCAACAAGTGCAATTATCTGATGCTGACTATCCCAAAATCGTGCAATTTAATCCCCCAGAATTAGGTACAAAGGGTTTAGGATACACCGCAGAACACCGGGTTTTATTGACAGCTTTGCAAGAATTTTTGCCGACTTGTTCCAACGTTTCTTATTTTTGTCCAGCAGAAGTAGTAAAAGCAGATTACCAGCAAGATTTCGTGGAAATTCAATTGCGCTTAAATGGCGAATTGCAAACAATTAAAACTCGCTTGCTGGTGGGTGCTGATGGGGCAAAATCTCAAATTCGCCAAGCTGCGGGGATTAAAACTCACGGTTGGCCCTACTGGCAATCTTGCGTGGTAGCTACCCTTAAACCAGAAAAACCTCACAATAATATAGCTTACGAGCGTTTTTGGCCCAGTGGTCCAATGGGAGTTTTGCCTTTACCGGAAAATCGGTTGCAAATTGTTTGGACTTGGCCCCACGCGGAAGCGAAAGCGATGCAAGAATTAGATGAAACCGAGTTTTTGCAGAAGTTGGAACATTACACGGGTGGCAAGTTTGGCAAGTTGGAATTGTTGGGCGATCGCTACATTTTTCCGGTACAGTTAATGCAGAGCGATCGCTACACTCTCCACCGTCTTGCTTTAATTGGAGATGCTGCACATGGTTGTCATCCCGTCACCGGACAAGGCATGAATTTAGGAATTCGTGATGCAGCTGCCCTTGTCCAAATTCTTAAAAATGCCCAACAAAAAGGCGAAGATATTGGTAACATCCACGTTTTGAAACGTTACGAAAATTGGCGTAAACGTGAAAATTGGGTAATCTTAGGACTAACTGATTTCCTAGACCGCATATTTTCTAATCAGTTTTTACCTTTAATTTTTATGCGTCGTTTCGCTTTATGGATGTTACGCAACATCACCCCTGTTAAAAAGTACGCCCTGCAACTTATGACTGGTTTAAGAGGTCGTCCTCCGCAACTTTCTCAGTCGTAAAATGCTCTTTTGGCTGCAAAGAATTTGCCTCCTGTTGATGTCCGTTGGGCAGAACTGCTGACAAATTCTTAGCAGCTTGCACCACATCTGAAGGCAACATAATAATTGTGGTTGTGTTATTTTCTGTGCCAATTTCTGAGAGCATTTGCAATCTTCGTAATTCCAAAGCTGCGGGATTTGCGGCAATATTTTGGGCAGCTTCTGCTAATTTAATCGATGCTTCTTGTTCTGCCGCTGCTTTAATGATTCGGGCGCGTTTTTCCCGAATTGCTTCCGCTTCCTTCGCCATTGCCCTTTGCATTGCCGGGGGAATTTCCACATCTTTCATTTCCACCCGTTCAATCACAACTCCCCAAGGTTCAGTGATTTCATCAACTATCTCTTGTACCTTATCATTAATCTTATCCCGATTTTGCAAAACATCATCTAAGATATTTTGACCCACCACATTTCTTAAAGTCGTTAAAGCTGTTTGATAAACCGCCATTTGGTAATTTTCGACTTTAGTAATCGCTTTCATCGGGTCAAGAATTCGGTAATAAAGTACGGCATTAACGCGAATTGTGACGCTATCAGCTGTTACCGTTTCTTGGGGTTCAATATCTACAGTTTTGGTGCGAATATCTATTTGGGCTTTTTGGTCAACAATGGGAATCACCCAGTACATTCCTGGCCCCATTACTCCTTTACTTCTCCCCAAACGAAAGATCACACCGCGTTGATATTCCCGGTCTAATTTTAACCCCGAAAAAGCTAAAGTAGCCAGAATTATTAAAAGCGTAAAAGTATATTCCATCTTTGGTTTAGCCAAATTCGGATAACTTTATTGTAGCACTAGGAAATAGTTTGATTACTGGAATAGTTATTAAGAAATTTCTAAGCTTTAGGTCATTAGCGAATTAGCAAATAGTAACAGGCTAATGACCATTGCATTAGAGCAAATGTCAAATTTATTGAATTTCCCTAGTATTGGGAGGAGTTACTTCTGACTCATTATTACTAGCAGGAATTGCTCCTGTAGCTGTTTGGACAATCCTGGTATCTAACTGGCGAGCTACAGCATCTAAATTTACGGTTGGTCGATCGCCCTTACGGTAAATAATAGCAGTAAAAGCTCCCACATTGCTGCGGCGAAAAGACGCTAAATCTAACTGTAAAATTTGTCCTTGTAAATCAATTCCCACTGTCATTCCAGAAGCAGTTTCCCCAATATTATTATTCACACTAGGAATCATCCCATAATCGACAATTTTAATCCCTTGATTTGACTTGATAGATTCCCTAATTTGATTCATCATTTGTTGCTGATACTCAGGTTGCTGCATTTGTTTGAGAATAACATCAAAATTGCCTTGATCTGGCTGATTTGAGATTAAACTAGTAAAACCAACAACCATTTGTAAAGTATCGGGATTAATAAAAGCAAAAAACTTTTCCGGCTTCATCCCAGCTTTCGCTAATTGACTGCTGAGAAGTTCAAATTGAGTCTGAACTTGTGCGGTTACTTCTGGGGGGAGTTCTTTAAACCCAGGCGGTAAATCTTGTACAGTTAAAACCGCATTACTGTATACTGGTTGAGTCAGAGTAGTAGCTGCGGGAATTTGTTGAGTAGCTGGTGGGAGAGTTGATTGTGCTAAAACCGCCGGAATGCTGCTACCAGCCCAAATTGCACCCGTCAACAGACACAATGACAAGCTAAATTTGTGAATCATTGTTGCTTCAGTAAAGGAGTTGCTTCTTAGGATAGCTTTTGTTGTTCTTAGTTGGGTTAATTACCAACCGGAGTTAACAAAATAGATTAAAAGTAACCAAGCTACACTTAAGGCTAAAAATTGGAGAGCTATAGTTTCCAATAACCATTTTATTGTTAATATAATTTTCATCATATTCCCTCCTCACTTGGATGGAGTTCCTCCACAAACAATTGTCTCCACTATGAAAAATCTGTGGAGATAACATTGTGATTCAATCAGGTTGAAAGATGTGATATTTAAGGCTGATTTCCAGTGATATCGATCGCAAATAACATATCCTCAAACCTAAAGGCTGAGGATTGATTAAATTTATTTATTTGTTCATTAAAGCAGTTGAGAAATTGCTATTGCTTTCCTGATTCCAGCTTAGTTTCATAGAATTGACAAGCCGCTAATCCCAAAGAGTATAACATAGCACTATTTGTACTAGCACCAATTACTGCACCAGCGAGGGGAATATTTCGCAAAACACCTAAACCAAATTTCACAGCGTTACCACCACCCATCGCCAAGCCAAAAATTGCTAACACTTCTCCTCTACGTGCAGGTTCTTGTAAGTCTAAGCCGTAAGCAGCAGCAATTTGGAGAATCATTTCCGATTGTAATCTAGTGGTGGCGACGATATCGATCGCTAACAATCCCAAAGCGATTCCAGGTATCATGCTGCTAACCAAACCAACACCACCAGCATAAGTAGATTTTTCCACAATAATGCGATGGGCGATTTCTCTGGGTGATTCTTCTGGATGTTCGGCTTGCAATTTTTTGACAGACTCTTCCGCTTTTTCCAAGTCAACTTGATCCACCCCAGCAAAAATCCAATCCAACTTAAACAAGCCACTGGTATTTTTAATTAACCAGTTATCCGAGACAGCAGAAACAGCTTCCCCAGCGGTTTGTGTACCCTTTTCAATTAACTCATAGCCTTCTTTCCCAGCAGCTTCACCGAAAGTAGTCGCTGTTTCCCAAGCCGCTTTTCCGGTTTTACTAGCACCATAACCAACATTAGTCCCAACTTGCACCGCTGTATCTGCCATTACTTGTCCAGCTTTCGTCGCCGCTTTACCCATGTCTGCGATCATTTGGGTAAACTCTGATAGTTTCCAGGTTGTTTCTGTTGAGTTCATCGCAATTTTTCCTCTTTATTTTGCCCTCTATTTACTAAATGCGATCGAACTGGTAATAAATGTTTCCCTCTAAAGTCACATTTTCCCTTTTTACCTAAGTATGATACTATATATGATATTAAGCTTTACAGGAGAGCAAACCATGAGCGTAAATTTTCATTGCATTAGGAAACGAATAAATGACTCAATTACAAAAACTAATCAAGTTTTTTCTGTCCTCTCCAACTGAGGCGCGTTTTGAAGATGTTGAGCGTATATTAACAGTCTTCGGCTTTGAAGAAGTTCGCTCAAAGGGAAGCCATCATATTTTTCGGCATGAAGATGGGCGGATGCAGCCTATCCCCAAACAGGGAGGTAAAAAAGTTGGGAAACGTTATATAAAGCAGATAATTAAGCTGCTCAGACTGGAGGATTGGGATGTCCAAGAAAAAGAAGAAGACTGAGCGAGAATCACTAGAGTTTTACCTAAGCCTAAAGTATCCTGTTACTCTATACCCTGATCCAGATCCAGAAGTGGGTTATGTAGTTGAAATTAAAGACCTACCTGGCTGCATGAC
>JBAVZX010000249.1:0-2390 GCA_049589015.1 Phormidium sp.
CCATAAATGGGGAGATATCCTTGGAGTAATCCTCGGTAGCGCAATTGTGCCAAGGTGCGATCGAAATTTAGTAGCACATCTTTAGCGATCGCACTATGGTCTAAAGTATTGACAAATGGTGTAGCTATTACTAGATATCCCTGTTTCCCCAAGTATTCTAATAATAAACGATAGGTGATTTGCGGGGCAGCTGCGACAAATGCCCCACCTAAGAAATGTACGATCGCGATCGGACGTTTGGGAATTAGCACCCAGTTACCAGAAAATTCTTGCCAGTCCATACCCAGAAAAGGTAGTTAACACTTCTTTATATTAATCCTTGTTGGGTGGGTTGACATGAACTCAAACAGAGTGCGATCGCCGTTCACTCGGTTGATTCAGGAAAATTAACTGTTGCTTAGGTTAAAAGGAGTTATGTTACCCATATCATCAATCAACGTTATCGAGCCAGGAGCTAAGGATGGCAGTAGAGGGGTGATTTGCGCGATCAGGGGCAGTAGATAATCGGGACGGGTACTGCTAGCATTGAGTACTACAACCCGTAATGCTAGATTTTGTAAATTTTGCTGATAAGGCAAATTTTTGTCAGATGTGATGAAAACATCAAACGGAAAGACATTTGCTAGGGCTAAAAGCTCTCGATCTTTTATGCCGCGCCAGCCCATATCTTCCACGTTTTGTACTGTATGCCCTACATCTAGGAACGGTTTCTTCAGTTTTTTACTCAACAAGTTTTCATCAAGCAGAATGAGCATTAGCTATTCGTTCCTGTTCTAGCATCTCTTTGGCGATCGCTTCCAAAACTTGTAAGGCTTGTGTTTTTAGGTGAGGAAAGTCTTCCAGAAACTCAGCTAAACCTGATTCACCTTCTAAGTAATCAAAAAAGGTTTGTAAGGGAACTCTTGTGCCAACAAAGACAGGAACACCGCTCATAATTTCTGGATCGGTATGAACAATGCCTTGACGATCAAGGATTGTTTGGATTTTCATAACGAATTCACTAAATCGATTTGATGAAATCCTAGCACTGGTTAAGCTGCGATCACTAATTGGTGAGGCGCAACAACGTACCTTTTAGAGGTTGTGCTATGACATTGTGTGCTATAAAGCACTCAAGGTAGAGAAATTTTTATATGTCAGGGCTTGATTTAGGACAGACTCAGACAAGGTTGCTAACCTGTACGGCGATTATGGCGGCTGGGACTTTGGTTTCAGGCGCACTCGGAGGGATAGCGGCGGGGGTGATGAGTGGGCTGGTAGCCAACGATTTGGGGGAATTGGCTAAACGGCTGAGTCGAGATGAGAATATTTTGAGTAATGATGACTTGGCGCGGGTGGCGGGAGTTGCGATCGCAGCCGTAATCGATGCGGTTAATGAGTCTAACGAGTTTCCCAGTTATCAAAAACACCTGAAAGAATTAGCGAAAACGGCGCGAGAAGCTTGGGCTTATATCGCCAAAACCTACGTTTTTCGCAGTGCTGATTTCGATCCGATTCGGGAAACTGAATTGCCGGAAATGTTTTCCACTGAATCACAAAAGTTTGCCGAAGTCAAGGCACTCACACCACCAGCTTGGAAAGTAATTATTGATTGGCTGAGTCGAAATGCTGATGTCGAATTAGCTGAGAATTTGATTGATGAACTTTCTCAGTGTCTTTATCATACATTTCCCAAAGCATTGCGGGAAGCATTGAAAAAAGATGCCCAAGAAGGTGGGAAAGCTTTTGCGGCGATGCAGTTAATGTTGTTGGGAAAAATTATTGCTGCTACCAAGGAATTACCAAATCAATATCAGGAAATCGCCCAACAGTTAGAAGAAATGAAAGCGAAACTAACTCCTGCTTTACCGATTTTCAGTCATAACCGGGCGTTGATTGAAGATAAAACCAAAGATTTTGTCGGTCGGAAAGATGTGTTTAAAAAAATCGATGATTTCCTCAATCGTCAACCGAAAGGCTATTTTATTATCGAAGCAGAACCGGGGATTGGCAAAAGCGCGATGATGGCGCAATTTGTCCGACAAACGGGATGCGTGCATCATTTCAACGTGCAATCAACGGGGAAAAATGGCACACCTTTGTTTTTAGAAAAGATTTGCACCCAACTGATTGAAAAATACCAGTTAAACTACAAATCTTTACCAGCAGAAGCGACGCGAGACAGCGATTTTTTAGATAGATTACTGGATGAAGCTAGCAGAAAGTTGGGGCAAGATAAACTGGTAATTGTGGTAGATGCCCTCGATGAAGTTGACTTGAAAAGCCAAAAACCGAATACCAATATTTTGTATTTACCGCCTCATTTGCCGCCCAATGTCTACTTTATAATGACTCAGCGACCGATGAAAAATAAACCCCTACCTTTTTTCGTGGAAGCGCCGCAGGAAGTG
>JBAVZX010000250.1:0-2799 GCA_049589015.1 Phormidium sp.
TAGTTACATTGCTTTGCCTTGGTGGGCAGGTCACGCATTATTTGGCAACCTCAATTTTACGATCGTTGTCTTAACTCTGTTCTACAGTTTAGCAGGTTTAGGAATTGCGGTTGTTAATGATTTCAAAAGTGTGGAAGGTGACAGACAATTGGGTTTACAATCTCTCCCCGTAATGTTTGGAGTCACCACCGCCGCTTGGATTTGCGTGTTAATGATTGACATTTTTCAATTAGGAATTGCTGGTTATCTCGTTTATATTCATCAGAATTTGTACGCCACAATTCTGATATTGCTAGTAATCCCGCAAATCACTTTCCAAGATATGTATTTTCTGCGCGATCCTTTAAAAAATGACGTAAAGTATCAAGCAAGTGCTCAACCTTTCTTAGTTTTAGGAATGCTAGTAGCTGGCTTAGCTTTAGGTCACGCAGGAGTGTAAAAAAAACGTTCGTTGTAAGGACTTCAGTCCTGAGTAAGACTAAAGTCTCTACAACGAACGATGTTTGATTTCTAGCTAAATGGATAAAATGTCAGCTAGTACACATTGAGTCATTCATTTGCAGTAATTAGCCGTGTTTAAACTGCTTTATCCCCTAGTTCATGCCATTCAACCTTATTTAGTACCGATCTGCTTTGTCTTAGCATGGTCATTAGTAATTACGATTGTTTGGAGTCTGTGGTCAGCGTTTAGTGATAGCGTCTCTAGAGCGAAAAAAATGCACCAAATCCCCTGTACAGGTTGTCAGTTTTTCACTGCTGACTATCGCCTGAAATGTACAGTACATCCAGCAATTGCTAATACTGAAGATGCGATAGATTGCAACGACTATCAAGTGAAAAAGTAAGTTTATGTTAGTTAGAAAACTAAGTGAGTGTGAGGAATTTATTGCTGGAGATAGTACAATTTTACGCTGAAACAGTTTATGAGTAGTTCATCTAATCTTATCTGCGTTTATCTGCGTTTATCTGCTTTCATCTGCGTACTAAAAAAAGATTATGAAACAAAACAAACTAGCCCTATTTTGCGCCTGTTTCTTAGGAATTAATTTATTTTGCATTCCCTTAGCAAACGCCCAAAAAATATTTAATCCTGTATCCCAACAAAATTACACGCCGCAACAATTCTTCCAGAATCTTACTAAAGCAAATGTGATTTATTTAGGAGAAACTCATACTAGCGAAGCAGATCATAAAGCGCAGTTAGAGATTATTCAACAGATTTATGGGAAAAAGGGAAAAATTGCGATCGCAATGGAAATGTTTCAGCGTCCTTATCAAGGGGCGATCGATCGATATCTAGCCGGAAAAATCACCGAACAAGAACTTTTAACCCAAACTGAATATCAACAACGTTGGGGTTTTCCTTGGGAATATTACGCCCCAATTCTGCGTTTTGCTAAAGAAAATCGTCTCCCAGTTTTAGCTGTAAATACTCCCAGCGAAGTTACCCGCAAAGTTGCACGCCAAGGGTTAGAAAGTCTCACACCAGAAGACAAAAAATACATTCCTCCTATTTCCGAAATTCGCACAGATAACGCTGCTTATCGTCAAATGTTGTCAGATGTTTTTAATCAACATCAACAAGGTGGACATGGTGCAAGTCAGAGTTTTGAAAGGTTCTTTTCTGCACAAGTTCTCTGGGATGAAACAATGGCGGAAAACATTGCTGAATTTGTCAAAGCTAACCCAAATCATACAGTAATTGTGTTAGCTGGACAAGGACATTTAGTGTATGGTTATGGTATTCCTAGTCGCGTTTCTAGGCGTTTGGGTAATAGTTTAGTGCAGAAAAGTATCTTACTAAATTTTGATTCAGAATTGCCATTAAAAAAGGATCAACCCGTAGCTGATTACTTATGGTCAAATTAACTGATTCCTACTGAAGTAGGAACAACGGACTGTTTGTTGTAGGCGCTTTAGCGCGATTCCTATTCCTACTGAAGTAGGAACAACGGACTATTCTTCACTATTATTAAAGTTGACTTGTTCGTAGATGTCGGTGAAGTTAATTTGTAAGTTTATCGAACTTAGTTGTATAGTTGCATTTTCTGATTCATATTCGGTTAATATCCATTTTCCATCAAGTGTTTTACTATATTGCATCGTATAATATCTGGTTTGATCAATTAAAATATATTCTTTAAATTCAGGGATCGATCGATAATAAAGAAACTTATCTCCTTGGTCATAATTTTTAGTACTTTTAGATAAAACTTCAACAATTAATGAGGGATTTGTTACAGTGGTTGTATTAGTTCCGGTGTAAATTGGTTCACCTTCAATTACCATGATATCAGGGTAATTGTATTGACGATAACGAGGTATCCACAAACGTACCATAGACATATAAATATCGTAATCTTTTCCCTTTAAAGCAAACTTTAAAAATGTAGCAAAATTACCTGAAATTTTATTATGATTTGTTATTTCACAAATCATTGGTACAATTTCCCCATCTCGATATTCGTTTTTATATTCTGCTTTTGCTTCTAGTTCTAAATATTCTTCGGGTGTGTAGGAACGATTGAGAGTTTGCGTTTCCATAATTTATCACCTGTTAAGAACGGCGAAAGGCGATCGAAATACCGAGAATAAAACCTAGTGCGATCGCTACTGCTAATTTTTCCCAAGGTAGCACAAATAAAGCGACAATTCCCACCAATGAACCAAAGGATAAACCCCAAAATAGTAACCTCATTTTCTGGGAAGAAAACTGTAATTTCTCTTCTACAGCTTGGAGAGTAATATCAATGCTATCCAAGTCTTGAATTATTTTTTGAACATCCTTACCTGTTTCTC
>JBAVZX010000251.1:0-2115 GCA_049589015.1 Phormidium sp.
CTTTAAATCATGTCCCAGTTTCCCACCCTGGAAAAGGCACTCAAACACTATTTTGGTTACGATAGCTTTCGCCCCGGACAAAAGCAAATTGTCCAACAAGCTTTAAAAAACCAAGACTCGTTAATTATCATGCCAACTGGCGGTGGTAAATCTCTTTGCTTCCAACTGCCAGCTATGTTAAAAAAGGGATTAACTGTGGTAGTGTCGCCGCTAATTTCTCTGATGCAAGACCAAGTTGAGGCCCTAATAAATAATGGGATTTCGGCGACTTTCCTTAATAGTAGTTTGAATGGTTGGCAAGTGCGGCATCGAGAGGAGAGTATTCGCAATGGTCATACTAAATTACTTTATGTTGCCCCGGAAAGGTTATTAAGTGAAAAGTTTTTACCTTTTTTAGATTTAGTTCAGCATCAAGTAGGAATTGCTGGTTTTGCTATTGATGAAGCGCACTGTGTTTCTGAGTGGGGACATGATTTTCGTCCTGAATATCGGCAGTTAAAATTGTTGCGCCAACGTTATCCAGATTTGCCAGTTATGGCATTAACCGCTACTGCTACCGAAAGAGTTCGTCAAGATATTATTCAACAGTTAAAATTACAAGAACCTTTTATTCACATTGCTAGTTTTAATCGACCAAATCTTTATTACGAAGTTCGTTCTAAAGCTAAAAGCAGTTACACGGAAGTATTATTACAAATTCGTCAAGCTAAAGGTGCGGTAATTATTTATTGTCTCAGTCGGAAGGGGGTAGATGAATTAACTTTTCGATTGCAAAAAGATGGCGTGAATGCTTTGCCTTATCATGCTGGTTTAACTGATGAAGAACGCAGCACTAATCAAACTCGATTTATTCGAGATGATGTGCAAGTAATCGTTGCTACAATTGCTTTTGGTATGGGAATTAATAAGCCGGATGTGCGGTTGGTAATTCACTATGATTTGCCTCGAAATATCGAAAGTTACTATCAAGAAGCTGGTAGGGCAGGTAGAGATGGGGAATCTGCTGATTGTACTATTTATTTTAGTTATGGTGATATTAAAAAAATTGAATGGAGTATTGAACAAAAGACTAATGAACAAGAACAAATGATCGCCCGTCAGCAGTTACGGCGAATGATTGATTATGCGGAAGGAACGGACTGTCGGCGGACAATTCAGTTAAGTTATTTTGGGGAATATTTTGCGGGAAATTGTGGGAAATGCGATAATTGTGCTAATCCTAAACCTGTGGAAGATTGGACTATTGAAGCGATGAAGTTTCTCTCTTGTGTGGCTAGGTGTAAAGAAAGGTTTGGGATGAATTATATTATTGATGTATTGCGAGGTTCTAAGAGTCAGAAAGTTTTACAAAATAAACATCAAGAACTTTCTACTTATGGTATTGGTCAGGATAAAACTGCTGATGATTGGAAGTTCTTGGGGCGATCGCTAATTCACCAAGGTTTATTAGAACAAAGTACAGATGGTTATGCTATCCTGAAACTTAATCCCTTAAGTTGGGAAGTCATGCGCCGACAACGGCAAGTTTTTCTGGCAATTCCCACCCAAAAGAAAGAAACTCAAGAAGAGAAGAATCTGAAAAAAGCCGGGATGGAAGTATTATATGAAAGGTTGCGTGTTTTGCGGAAAAAACTTGCTGACGATCAAGGTGTTCCGCCTTACGTGATTTTTCATGATTCTACTTTGAAATTAATGGCGCAAGTTCAACCGCAAACTTTATTAGCATTCGGAGAACTTTCGGGAGTTGGTAGCAGTAAACTCTCGCAATATGGGTCAACTTTTATTAAAGAAATTCGCGCTTATCGCCAAGAACAAGGATTATCAGTAATTACCGAAGATGGTGTTATCGAAACACCTACGCCATCCACAACTCAAGTAATTAGTTTACAATTATTTCAGCAAGGGTTGACCGTTGAAGAAATTGCTTTACAACGCAATCTTAAAACTTCTACTATTTACGGACATTTAGCAGAATTGTGGGAAATGGGAGAAACTATAGATATAGATAAATTAGTTTCTCCTGAACGGCAAAGAACTATTTTGCTAGCAATGGAAGAAATTGGTGTTGTGGAAATGTTAAAACCAATTTATGAATATCTCGAAGAAGAATACAAC
>JBAVZX010000252.1:0-7873 GCA_049589015.1 Phormidium sp.
ATACAGAAAAGAGCCGCTGCTAGTAGCAGAAAATATTGTAATTGTAATTGCATGAATCCTGAATTCCCTACTCAAAACTTAAACCTTTTTATCACTACCTGCTATTAACAATTCCCTTGGTCTTTCCGGTAAAGTTAAAGCAGGTTGTTGTTGTGCTTCTGGAGATATTGTTTGCTCTGGTAAGTACTCCCGACGAGCCAAAATAATTGCTCCCACCATTGCGATTAACAACAACACAGAAGCTAACTCAAAAGGTAACAAAAAGTCAGTGAAAAAATGCTCTCCAATTCTGACAATCGAAGATTCAGCTGGGAGAGTACCTACAACCTTTGTTGTAGTCCAAGGAGTAGCCAAAACCATTGTTGAGAGCAACAAAAACAACCCAGCACAAACTAAAGCTGTTGCTCCTTGACGCAACCAAGCATTAGGCAGAGGAGTAAAATCTTGCCTTTTATTTACCAACATAATGGCAAACAAAATCAACACATTCACTGCTCCCACATAAATTAGCACTTGTGCTGCTGCCACAAAATCAGCATTCAGCAAAATGTATAATCCGGCAATGCTAATAAATACCCCACCCAGCAAAAAAGCTGAATAGACAATATTAGCCAACAGCACTACTCCCAGTGCTGCACCAATCATCATTAATGACAGCAGTCCAAAGGAAACAATTTGAACTCCTTCTGCTAGATTCACAGTTTTTTATCCTTATAATCACGTTAATTCGGGGATTGGGTACTGGATGATTTTAGATTTTAGATTTTAGATTTTAGATTTTAGATTGACTTAGTTAAAAATCTAAAATCGGAAATCTAAAATCTAAAATTACCCAGTCCCCAGTCCCTATTTTTCTGTTTCTTGGAGAATCTCTTCTGGTAGTTTACCAGCACCACGAGTACCTGGGGGCAAATCGTGGGAGTCTATGACACCTTTAGGCAAGTAAACAAATTCCCGTAAAGGTGTCACCATTGGATCATTTGTCACCTTATAAGGTAAGCGACCCAAAGCCACGTTATCGTAGTTTAACTCGTGGCGATCGTAAGTCGAAAGCTCATAATCTTCTGTCATTGACAAACAATTAGTCGGACAATATTCCACACAATTGCCACAGAAAATACAAACTCCGAAATCAATACTGTAGTGTTTGAGTTGTTTCTTTTTCGTTTCTTTGTTGAATTCCCAATCCACTACAGGTAAATTAATTGGGCAAACTCGCACGCAAACTTCGCAAGAGATACACTTATCAAATTCAAAGTGAATTCGACCCCGAAACCGTTCCGAAGGAATCAATTTTTCGTAAGGGTATTGTACCGTAATTGGACGGCGACGCATATGGTCAAAAGTTACAGATAAACCTTGACCAATATACTTAGCAGCTTGAACTGCCTCTTTCGCGTAATCTCCAACCTGTCTGAGGAATTTCATAATTTCTCGTGTTATGTTATTTGTCATTTGTTATTTGTCATTTGTCAGTTGTCATTTGTTATTTGTTTTTTACAAAAAGCAAATTTTATTTACTCATTGATTTACTTTTTGACTAATAACTAATAGCTAATGACCAATGACCAATGACCAATGACCAATGATTACCCGCCAAACGCAACTGGAAATGCTAGCTTCAAAGCTGCCGTTAATAGCAAGTTTGCTAAACCAACGGGTAGTAAGAACTTCCATCCTAAATTTAGCAATTGATCAATTCTGACGCGAGGTACTGTCCAGCGTAGCAAAACTGCTAAAAAGACGAGGAAGTAAGCTTTGAGTATGGTCATACCGATTCCCAAAGAAGCGGTGATAATTTGTAACCAGGAATTAGCTTCGCTGACTCCAATCCAACTGGCTAATGTTTCAATGGGAACAGGAAAATTCCAACCTCCCAAATACAACACCGCGAAGATTAAAGCAGAGAGAACTAAGTTAACGTAAGAACCAAGGTAAAACAGGGCAAATTTCATCCCCGAATACTCGGTTTGATAACCTGCAACTAATTCTTCTTCTGCTTCGGGAAGGTCAAAGGGTATCCGTTCGCATTCTGCTAAAGCGCAAATCCAAAAAATTAGGAAACCTAAAGGTTGTCGCCAGATATTCCAGCTGAGAATTCCTAAAGTAGATTGTTGGTCTACAATGTCGATCGTACTGAGGCTATTCGACATCATCGCCACTGCAATCACTGACAAAGACAAAGGAATTTCATAACTAATTGATTGCGCTGCTGCCCTTAAGCCACCCAGTAGCGAATACTTATTATTGGAGGCATAACCCGACATCAGCAGACCAATTGGAGCAATACTGGAAAAGGCAATCCACAGAAATACGCCCATCCCAATATCAGTAATCACCAAATTTTGTCCAAACGGCACAATTAAATAGGACAAAAATACGGGGATAACTACGAGAATTGGCCCCAAAGTGAACAAAATTCCATCTGTCTTAGCCGGAACTGTATCTTCTTTAAAAACCAGCTTAATTCCATCTGCTACAGGCGCTAATACCCCAAACGCCCCCATATACTCCGGGCCAATCCGTTGTTGAACAGCAGCGGAAATCTTCCGTTCTAACCAAACGGTAACTAACACTCCTACCGTTGCGCCGATAATCATCAAGAACATTGGTAGCGGAAGCCATAAGGCTTTAGCTGCTCCCGATGGGATGCCAAAGTCCGTGAGAGACTTAATAAAAATGCCTTGCAGGTCTATTCCTGAGTTCATGTTTGTCGATATTTTTCTTTTTCTCGCCCAAACTAATCAACTGCTGATAATGCGATCGATCAGTTTGTGAAGATTTTTTTAGGACTTCTCTCGATAGTATATCGTTGCAGGGACTACAGCCCAGCAAGGCAATCACAATTTCTGCTTATAACTAACCCTGAGATAAACTAATGGGGACAAGGAGACAAGGAGACAAGGAGAAATTTAAACTTTATCCTTACTTTCCTTCTCCTACTACTCCCCTGCCCCCCTGCCCCTCTGCCTTCTCAAGAGTACCGTTTATCCATTGGGATGTAATGAGATTCGTGGTATCCGGTGTAAACTTGAGTCGGGCGATAGATGCGGTTTTCTTCGAGTTGTTCTTTCCAGTGGGCTAGCCAGCCAGCTACACGAGCGATCGCAAAAATCGGCGTAAACAAATCAGTCGGAATACCCATCTTCCGGTACAACAAACCAGAATAAAAGTCCACATTCGGGTAAATTCCCTTGTGTCCCAACCTCTCTTCCACAGCCCGTTCCAACTCTACAGCAATTTCGTAGTACTTGTCAGAACCGAACTTCTCGAACAATTGCTCCGACAAATTTTGCAGTATGGTAGCTCTTGGGTCTTTTACCTTGTAAACTCGATGACCAAAGCCCATGATTTTCGACTTACGTTCCAAACAATTATCTAAATAAGGGCGAACATTTTCCACCGAGCCAATTTCTTCTAACATATCAATTACTTCTTCATTCGCGCCCCCATGTAAAGGCCCACCTAAAGTCCCCACCGCCGAAGCTACCACCGCATAAGGGTCTGTTAAGGTAGAAGCAGTTACTCTTGCCGAGAAAGTAGAAGCATTCATGGTATGCTCAGCATGAAGAATCAGGCAAATATCCATGATTCTTGCCGATAAAGGGTCTGGTTCCCTTTCATTGAGCATATAGAGAAAGTTACCTGGATAACTCAAATCATCACGGGGTCTAACAGGCTCATTTCCATTCCGCATTAACTGAAAAGCAGCTACCATCGTCGGAATTTTCGCCATCAACCGCACCACAGCGCCTCTAATATAAGCTGGATTATGCAAATCGCGCCGAGAATAGAACAATCCTAACGCCGCCGCGGAAGCTTGCAAAGCATCCATCGGATGACCGCTTTCCGGGAAGCATTTCATCATATCGACGATGCGATACTTAATCCGACGATGGTAACGAATTTCATGCTCAAAAGCTTCTAATTCTGGCTTTGTGGGCAGCTTACCCCAAATTAACAGATAGGTTGTTTCTAAGAAATTGCTTTTTTCTGCTAGTTCTTCAATTTTAATCCCCCGATATTCCAAAACTCCCCGATGTCCATCAACATGACTAATCGCAGATTCAGCAGCGGGAATTCCTTCTAAACCTGGCCTAAACTCGCAGACGGTCATATCGTTACTCTTTGCTTACATAAATATCTCTTCAGGCTAACTTACCAGAAAGTTTTAGCCTGTTACGTTTAGCACCGAAATGATTTAACAGTTCTAAAGCAAGAACTTCGGTGGTGTTAGGCAAAATAGCAAACTGCGACCGACAGGAGAACCATTTTCTGGAAGTTGCATTCCAATAACTCCCGCCTTTTTGACTAACAGATTGCCTTTTGCTTCACCCCAAACTAAAATTTCTGTCCATTCGCCTAAGTTTGGTTCATGACCAACTAATGCTAGGCTACTACCACCTTTGTTTTGCCACTCCTGTAACCAACTTAACCAAGAATGAATATTACCTTCTGGAGTTAGGTCGGTTGATTCTTCTAATTGGGTGCTTACTCCGATCGCTTTTAGAATATCAGCAGTTTGGCGAGCCCGCACCAACGGACTAGTCAAAATTAAATCAAATCGCAGACCGAAATTAAACAATTGCTGCGCTACTTGCTTGGTTTTCCGCTTCCCCTCACTTGTTAGCGGTCTTAGGGTATCTTCAGTATATTCTTCTCTTTCCGCAGCGATCCCATGACGTACCAAGTACAATTCCACCATTGCCTGATTTACGTGCTAACGCACACGCCTCGCGAACAGATTCAAGATTCTTGATTGTATAATGAACTACCCCGCCGTATGGACGGACGGGGTTTCTAAAATCCCATCCGTCTCACGGCAAGATTTTTGACGCTTCAACTGCCCTAGTTGCTGCATAGAACCAGTATGCTTGCGCTTACTGTTCGATGTAGTAGAGCTAGAACATCGGCAGTCTACGAAGTGCGTTCCACACTCCGGTTGCTGATTGGTTGCAACATGATAAAAAACCATCACAGAACCTCTATCGCGGGGGATCTCGAATCCACAATCACTACAAATGTGATAGCGATTTGATAAATCAGCCCATTCTTTATGGACTGCCCCGCACTTCGGGCATCTCTGTGATGGTTTTATTTGTTTTGTTGGTAGCTGACGTATTCCTTGAAAGAATGCGTTGTAGGCTAAATCAATTCGCTTTACTGTGGCTTGTAAAGATTGGGAATGGAGAGAGGCGAACTCCGGCCATTCCTTCTTAAATTCTGGCAAAAAATTCTGCTGCTCAAAGTAGGAAACATTGCGCTGATTCGCCTTCCACTCATAGCGACGATTTGCTATACAAGCATTGTACAAATAACCATGCAATCGACGCGCACTAAACAGCACTCTTTTCTGAGTCTGGTTTGGATAAATTCTAAATGTAGTGCGTCTGATTGCCATTATTTTCTGTTACCAAATACTCTAAAATATTACCACACAATTTGGAATTATGCGGACGCTACGCGATTTATTTGTTGGTCGCTATCCATCCCCACCCTATAGAGGGATGGGGATGGATAGCGACATTTTCGTTAAATCGGAAAAGAATCTAAAATCTGAAATTTACAACTTTTCCCTAACTATTCGGTTTCAATCAGGTTATGGGTAGGATTAACTAGTTTTAACAGCTTTTGCTTAATTTGGCTATCAAAAACTTCCCATTTCAGTTTGGCATATTCCGAATTTTCGTTACTGCCGCCTAAGAAACCGATCGGAATTTCAAAACCTCCCGCCATTGAACGTCCACCACCAAAGAAACGTCCTTGGCTATCTTGTCCAAAAGCTTCTTTGATAAATTCATCTGGATCGAGAGTCAATTTAGTAGTTCTTAAAGAACCTACTACCAATTCTCGTTCTTTATCTTCATCGTGGACGATACCATAAACCACAGCCGTATGAACGTTTTCTTCTGTTACTAGAAAGTCTGCGGCTTGGGGAATCGCATCACGGTCATCGTAAAGCAAATAACCGACTCCAGCAATGGAGAAATTATTTTTCACAATGCGGTTTTTCAAGCTACGCTCAATGACATCCATAACTCGTTTAGAACGAGTCGCTTGTAAGACAGCATTAAGCATTTGGGGATCGTAAAAGCGGCTCAGATAAGCAGCAGCGATAAATTCTTCTTCTTGCGCCTGTCGCAAACCGTTAGTATCAGAACGCAAACCGTGCATTAAAGCTGTGGCGCATTTGACGTGCTCGCTAATGCCGTTATCTAAATCAAGTAATCCTGCTTGTAAGTATTGGGTAAAAATTGTTGATGTGGCACGTACAGCTGGACGAATATCGATAAATTCAGCTTGTAAGTTACCTTGTAGTTGGTGATGATCGACTACTACAATTGTGGGAATTCCTGCTAGCTGGACTTGCGTCATTAATTGACTGGTGGTACCTTGGTTATCGATTAATACGCAACCTTGGTACACCGATAAATCTTTGTTTTTCAGAACTTGTGGTGTCCAACGCATTGCAGGTAGATTTGTCAGTTTTACCAAGGCAATATTTTCTTGGTGACTGAGAGTACCCCCATAAACAATGTCGCATTGAATGCGATATTGTTGAGCAATTAATTGGTACGTCCAAGCACATGATAAAGCATCGGGATCTGGAAAATCCTGAACAACGATAATTTGCTTTTCTTCCCGATGGCGCTCTAAGGTTTGTTGTAGAGCTTGTGCTTTCTGAGCGGATAATTGACTGGGAGAACGTCTGGTAGGTTCGTTTATTGATTCTAATGCAGAAGAACCCAAACGTTTTGGACTAGATTCAGAGTTGGCTGTATTTGCCTTTAGTTCCACGGGAGAATCAGTTATTAGGGTTAAACGGTCGAGAGACTCGATCGAACGAGATTGCATATTATTAAAAAGGGGTAGGGGTACTTTACGAAGTCTAGAATGTACAATTTATTCTCTGTGGCTATGCTTGCTAGAAACCAGCATTCCCCAGGCTGAGTTAAGTTACTTCTCTTCGATCTTCGCAAAAAAATCCAGATTTTACATACCCCCTTGTTGAGTATTTATTTTGGTAGAAGGCAGAAGGCAGAAGGCAGAAGGCAGAAGGCAGAAGGAAAGAAGGAAAGAAGGGGGAAAGGGTAAGTGAAAATTCCCCTTGTCTCCTTGTCTCCTTGCGCCCTTGTCCCCATCGCTGACAAAAAAACCTGCACTTGATTTCGTGCAGGTTTGTCAAACACCGATAACATATTTTCGCCACTCTTGATGCGTACCACTTTTTAGGTGTTTAGCAACTTCAAAATATAGGCTGCTGTACGGTTTTCGCGGTGTGTTCCTTAACAGCATATTTGCTTCTGAGGGGGTGCGGTTGCCTTTTTTGATATTGCACCGGACACAGGCTGTTACCATGTTCTCCCAACTTTCGCCTCCACCGCGAGAACGGGGTAAAACATGATCGAGAGTTAATTCGTCCCCTGTGTAACCGCAGTATTGACAACTGTGCCCGTCTCGGTGCAATATATTACGTCTGGTCAGGGGAATATCTTTGTAGGGAACCCGGACGTAATGACGCAGCCGAATCACCGTTGGTAAGGGAAATTCCGCATAAATGTATTTCCCATTGTGTTCGACTTGCTCTGCTTTACCCTTGATCAATAGGAGAACCGCCCGCCGCCAGCTAGTGATGTTGAGCGGTTCATAAGAGGCATTTAACACCAGAACCTTGCCCATGAGAATTCAAGTTGCGTGAATAGTTTACTGATTATGTCAAGATTATAATCGGTATAATCTCGGTACCTCATTCGGGTTGCCGGAAATTTTTTCTCCTCTGCGCCGGGAGCCCCTCTGCTCCCCTGCCTTTGTTAACTGAGATCTTGCACCATTCTCAACAAGACTTGAAAAACCGGGTTTCTTTACGAAAAAT
>JBAVZX010000253.1:0-1885 GCA_049589015.1 Phormidium sp.
CCACAGAAGAACTAGTGAACAATATGCTAGGAATTCATCATAGTTCAGATTATCCGGGAAGACTGCGATCGGCAATCAAAAACGCCATAGAATTAGTAGATAAAGTGCGCGACTCCAGCGACAGAACCCAGTTTTTCCAACAACATAGTCAACGCCTAGATCAATATTATGCCTTACCATTATTTAGCTTTGTTAGCGCCGAAGCAATGAGTGAATATTTTGCCGAGGAACCTGAAGAAGCAGAAGACGAAAGATTTCGGGATATTTTAGCTACTTACATTCATCATCTTTACCCAACCGATAAAACCTTACCAATTGGTTACAAATATAAAGAGTTTCCCTTTGTAGTTTTTAGCAGTTACAGTTTAGAAGAAATGAGAGAAAAGATTTTTACCGATAAATATTTATTGACTTCCAACGAGTTAAACGTGCTGAATTTGATTTTGTCGAAAACAGAATAATAAATTATTGCGCCTGTGAATTGCCTAAAATAAAATTAACAATCCGAGAAATTCGACTTTTTTGATGTTTCTGAATATATCGAATTGTTCTGGCTGCGATCGCAACTCCCACTAAACCAGCACCTAAGCTAAATAGCACCGAAAGTGTTAAATTATGTGGTGGATTTAAACCGAAAGATGGTTGGAAGTGAACCGGAATTATGGTAATATTTTGGTCTGGAACTTGTTTAATTAAGTAAGGTGATGCAGTCGCAGCAACTCCAGCAAAACCTATTCCTACAGCTACGACGGCTATTGTAGTTTGCAAGTTGCGATCGCTTTTTACCTGTTCGATTTCTACTATACCTTGGATAGATGCAGTAAGTTGTTGTCCTAGTTCTTTGCCGGGACTCATGTAGTTGAGCCAGCACTGGATTTGTTTGATAAAAATGTCTCTTGTATGGTCGCTAAATTTTTGCCATGAGTCTAGTTGAGAACCTTCACTTAATAGTTTTTGAAGGTAGTTTTTATAGATTTGGTGATTGATTTCAATAGTAGTAAGAGAAAATTCTAATTCCCCGCAGTAATTAGAATGCCTCAAGGCTAACAATGGCAATTTGTCTAGCATTTCACTAAGCTTATCTAAGTTCTTATTTTTATGGTCAACATAATTTACAAATTGAGTAATTTCTTCCTCTATTTCCTGAGAAGCTTTCAAAGCAGCTTGATAGCTAAGTTGGGCTTGTTGATAAACAAATTTTATTTTGTGGTAGCTACAGAGTAATTCAACTATATCTTGATAGCAATCTCCTAATTTTTTTAGACCATTTTGATCGTGATAATTTAGCAAAACTAGAATATGACAGACTGGTTCTTGGGTGTTTGAAATCGCTGTAGTCTGACAAAAGTATTCAAATAGAGGAATGCCTAACAAATTGCTCTGATTAGATGCAGTGATTTGGTCATTTTCATATTGGGTGTGTTTTAAGAAATTTCTAACATAGCTATCTGCTAAAGCTTGATTAGCCTCCATTTTATAGCTAACTTCACTATAAATACCGATGGTTTGACCGATCGAGGCGTTAATATTTTGAGGCAAAAATGCGCTGGGATTAAATTGCTCAATTTGGTCAGATGTAAAATCTATTTCTGGGGCAGAAAAAGTTAGATCGGTAAAATAGGTATCGTGAAGTAACAGAGTTATTAGTTCATTTTTTAGGTGAATTTGTTTAGTTAATTTATCCTGAAGTTCTTTTCCAAAGGATTTAGCATCGCTTTCACTAACTCGATCGAGTGGATCGTTGAAAGTACGAGCGAGGTGAAAAGCATAGAGGCTAATTGTGGTATTTTTCATAACTAAACTACTGAAGGTTTTCGGTAGAAGTAACGCAAGTTGCTAGTTATTAATTTTTTCCTGTTCCCCCCTTATTAAGGGGGGCTAGGGG
>JBAVZX010000254.1:0-1790 GCA_049589015.1 Phormidium sp.
GCAATTGCCTGATCAGTCGCCTTCGGTAAATGGTAGTATTTTCCACCAGAAGACTTCGCCAACTCCTTAGCAAAACCAGTAGAAATAAACTTATTTTCCGTATCAATTACCAACAGCTGAATTCCCAAACCACGAATTCTTGCCGCAATTTCCAACAATTCCGCCTTAATATCCGGTTTTTCCCCTTCCTCTATTGGTTCTCCCAAAGAACGTGCCAGCGGGATATTGCCACGACCGTCAGTTATCGCTACAATAACTACCTGACCAATATCTCCCGACATCTGGGCATTTATTCCCACTCTTACCGCTTGAGTTAAACCATGAGCTAAGGGTGAACCACCGCCACAAGGCAAAAGTTCCAAGCGCCGCTTTGCTAAAGCGATGGAACGAGTTGGCGGTAACAGCACATCGGCGTGTTCTCCTCGAAAAGGAATTAACGCCACTTGGTCGCGGTTTTGGTAAGCTTCGGTCAGTAGCGACATTACCGCGCCCTTTGCTGATTGCATTCTATTTAATGCCATTGAACCAGAGGCATCTACGACAAACACTACCAAAGATCCGGCTTTGCGGACTAGGCGTTTAGAACGGATGTCTCCTTGTTCAACAATGACTTTTCTTCCAGGTTCCCGTTCCCGTCTTGCTTTTTGGTAAGGTGCAGCTGCGCGTAAGGTAGCATCTACCGCAATGCGGCGCACGCGACCTTTGGGTAACATGGGTTTAACGTAACGACCTCTGTCATCAGAAAAGATTTTGCTGCGAGTTCCTGATTTTCCGCGACGTTGCGCCATTTGTGCGAAGTAAAGCACGGTGGGATCGAGTATTATCCCTTCAGGATCGAAGACGAATTCTTCAGGAACGTTCATTTCCTGTTCTTCGGGTTCTTCGGGTTCGTCTTTTTCCTCTTCGTCTTCTTCCTGTTCTTCTTCAGATTGATCTTCTGGAGGTGGGGGTGGTGGAGGTGGTGGGGGTGGTTGTTGTTCGGGTGGAGTTTGGACGACTGTGGCGCGAGGAACAATTACTAATTCTACGGCGCGGCGTAAGTCGTCGGGGTTGACGGTGTTTCTTCCGTCGAATGCTGCTGATGCTTTGGCGACTCTGACGGCGAAGAGTTCGGCGCGATGTCCTTCTACTCCGGCGCGTATTGCTTCTTCTACTAAATAGGTGATTTGTTCTTTGGTGATGATAACTTCTTTAAGCCATTCTCGCGCTAGGATGACTTGGGTTTTCAGGTTGTCGATGTCTTCGGTGTATTGGGTGAGGAATTGTTGGGGGGAACGAGAGAATTCTAATGCTTGTTCGACTGCTTGAACACGATCGTCCAATCCTAAAACCCCGTCAGCTGATAAAGTAATGGCAATGCGATCGAGCAAATGTTCCCGCAATGGCCCTTCTTCTGGATTATAAGTGGCAATGAACAAAGCTTGGCAAGGATGCTCGAAACTCATTCCTTCCCGTTCGATGATGTTGCGTCCTTCGGATAATACTGATAAAAGTTGGTTAGAAATTTGGTCATCGAGGAGGTTAATTTCATCAACGTAGAGAACTCCTCGGTTGGCGGAAGCAAGTAACCCTGGTTGAAAGACGGTATCTCCTTGCTTAACAGATTTTTCCACATCTACGGAACCGAGTAATCTATCTTCGGTGGTTCCCAAGGGAAGTTGTACGAAAGGCGCAGGGATGATTTGAGTTTCTAGAAACCCGGTTTCTTGAAGAAACCGGGTTTCTGAAGGTGCTTCGTTACAGAAGGAACCTTTGACGACTTCAATTGGCGGTAAAAGTGAGTGTAAAGC
>JBAVZX010000255.1:0-5247 GCA_049589015.1 Phormidium sp.
CAGTTACATCTGCTAAATTATCCGTTGCCAACTTGATCATTTAGCTTGTTTTGCTACTTCTACAACTTTGGCGAAACTTTCTGGATCTAGGATGGCTAGTTGAGCTAACATTTTCCGATTCAGTTCAATGTTGGCTTTTTTCATGTTGCCCATGAATTGACTATAGCTGATTCCGTGTTGATGAGTCGCAGCGTTGATTCTGGCAATCCAAAGGCGACGGAAATCACGTTTGCGTTTTTTGCGATCGCGATAGGAATTCCGCAATGCTTTCATTACTTGTTGATTAGCCGTGCGGAATAATTTCGAGTGAGAACCGCGAAAACCTTTCGCTAGTTTAAGAATCTTTTTGCGACGTTGGCGAGCAACGTTACCGCGTTTTACTCTGGTCATAGTTAACTGTTAATGGTGACTTGTTCTTGATTTTTTGGATGAGATTTGCTATCGCTTGGCTGAATAGTTCATGGTTGTAATCCATGAACCATGACCAACTTACAAGTATGGCAGCATGAGACGCACGTTACCTTCGTCACGCTCATCTACTAGTGTCAGCTTGGATAAATCGCGCTTGCGCTTCGTACTCTTGTGCTGTAACAAGTGGTTTTTGAAAGCTCGACGACGGACAATCTTGCCACTTCCCGTTGTTCTGAAGCGTTTTGCCGCAGACCTGCGAGTTTTTACTTTTGGCATGGGTTGATAAAAGTTTTACTTAATCGACACAATCTCCAATTTTACCATTGCTTTGGCTATTCCGCCAAGTAGAAGGCAGAAGGCAGAGGGCAGAAGGCAGAAGGTAGACAGGGAAAAAGGTTTTTCTACCCAGCTTTCTACCTGTTTTCAATTGCTTAATCATTTGATGCTGAAACTTATATTTTGCAGAGCTTGCAAAAGGTTTTCGGCTTTAGTTGTCCAGCCTACTATGCCACCTTGGGAGCGAATCATTTCTATAGTTGCTTGTTTGAATTCAGGAAAGTAACTTTCTGTGGCATCTTCGATTAATAAACATTCAAATCCGCGATCGTTAGCTTCGCGCATAGTTGTTTGGACACAAACTTCTGTGGTGACTCCGGTAAAAATTAAATGAGTGATTTCCTGTTCACTTAATTTATCCTGTAAATTGGTATTATAAAAAGCACCTTTCCCCGGTTTATTAATGACTATTTCTCCCGGTAATGGAGCTAATTCTGGAATAATGGCATTTCCGGGTTCACCTAATACTAAAATTCTTCCTAATGGGCCGATATCTCCGATTTTTAATTGACAGTTTCCCCGGTTAATTTTTGCGGGGGGACAATCGGATAGGTCTGATTGATGACCTTCAATTGTATAAATAATCGGTAAGTTTAGTTCCCGAAAAGTTGTTAATAATTGTTTTAATACTGGTACGATCGATCGCAATCTGCTAACATCATTTCCTAATGCTGCTCCAAAGCCTCCTGGCTCTAAAAAATCGCGCTGCATATCGATAATCACCAGCGCGACATTAGGCAAATTCAGCAATTCATAGTTATAAGGTTGTGCAGGAATAAAAACCATAAAACATGGAAAATATACTTCTAGCTGTTAATGGTACATTAATGCGGGGATTAGAACTAAATTCTAATCTCTTAGCTGTGGGAGCTACTTTTGTTAGAGAAGCTTTCACCGAACCAAACTATCGACTTTGGTCAATTGACGATCGCCATCCAGCAATGATTCGAGTTAGTAGTGGGGGAAGTGCGATCGCTCTGGAAGTTTGGGCAGTCCCTCAACCAAGCATTACCAAAATTTTATTACAAGAACCCCCTGGTTTGTGCATTGGTAAAGTGCGTCTATCGGATGGAGAAGAAGTCTTAGGAGTTTTAGGAGAACCTGTAATTTGCGAAGGTCAACGCGAGATTACTGATTGGGGAAATTGGCGAACTTATATTGACAATATTAATCAGAATAAAACATAATTATATCGATAAATGTATAACAAACAACAAATAACTAATTTGGGCAATGCTTCAATCTATTTGCACGCCTAATACTGTGAAGTATTTACCCTAGTCTGATCTGTGAAGTCAAAAACTAAAAACTAAAAACTAAAAACTAAAATAGTATGACCAGCAAACGTTCATTGCACTTAAATCGCCGGAAACTTATTCGGGGAATTGTAGCAACTACCGCCTTTGGGGTGACATCAAAACTGTGGGCTGGATGTACGCCAACGGCGAAACAAAATACTACAAATCCACCGACACCAACGGGCGCAACCTCTACAAATAGCGGCACCAAACCAACAATAATGGGATTTATTTATGTTGGATCAAAAGATGATTTTGGTTACAATCAAGCCCATGCCGAAGGAAAAGAAGGTGTAGCCAAAATAGCTGGAGTAAAAACTGTGGAAGAAGCGAATGTACCTGAAACCACAGCCGTACAAGAATCGATGAGAAATATGATTAATCAGGATCAAGTAAACATCCTATTTCCTACTTCTTTCGGTTACTTCGATCCACATATTATTAAAGTTGCTCAAGAATATCCTGAAGTCCAATTTTTGCACTGCGGCGGACTTCACGAAGAAGGTAAACACCCGAAAAACATTGGTAGCTACTTTGGTTATATTGATGAAGCTCAATACATAGCAGGTATTATTGCTGCTCACACATCTAAAAGTGGAAAACTAGGATTTATTGCAGCTAAACCGATTCCTCAGCTACTACGAAATGTTAATAGTTTTACTTTAGGTGCTAGGAGCATTAAACCAACTATTACTACACAAATTATTTTTACAGGTGACTGGTCTTTACCCGTTAAAGAAGCAGAAGCTACTAATAGTATGATCGATCAAGGTGTAGATGTAGTTACCTGCCATGTAGACAGTCCTAAAGTGATAATGGAAACTGCCGAAAGACGGGGAATTTTTTGTTGCGGATATCATGCTAATCAGGCTCAATTAGCACCTAAAGGTTATCTGACAGGTGCAGAATGGGATTGGACTAGTGTTTATAGTAAATATGCTCAAATGATTAATGAAGGGAAAACTTTAATCAATGGCGGAATTCCTCATTTAGTTCGGGGTGGATTAAAGGAGGGTTTTTGTAAATTATCTAATTATGGTCCTGCTGTTAGTGAAGCAGCAAAAAAAGATGCCGAAGCAGCAAAAGCCAAGTTTATGGATGGCAGTATGGTAATCTACAAAGGAGAATTGAAAGATAACACTGGTAAAGTAATTTTGGCAGCAGGAAAAGAATACAAACAACAGGATGTGGAATTAGAAAGAATGAATTGGTTAGTAGAGGGTGTAATGGGTAGTATTACCAGTTAAATAAATTTACTAATTGGGTAGGAGGGAAGTGGGTGTTATTACAAAATTGGCAGGTAAAATTAGAAAAGATTTGTATTCCCTTAGCGGCATTAATCTTTTCTCTGTTAATCTTTGGCATATTTTGTGCAGCTGTGGGAGCAAATCCATTTGAGGTTTATGGATCAATTTATCAAGCAGCATTCGGGAGTTGGTATTCTTTTCAAAATACCCTAATTCGAGCCGCACCTTTGATGTTAAGTTCGCTTTGTACCGCTTTACCTGCTCAATTGGGATTAATAATAATTGGCAATGAAGGGGCAATTGTAATTGGGGGATTGGCAGCTGTAGCAATGGGATTAGCGATCGCCACTCTACCACCTTTCGCCGTGCAATCAGCAATGGCGATCGCCAGTATAATTGGTGGTGGTTTATGGATTATGTTTGTCGGTGCTTTACGCTATTACCGGGGAGTTAATGAAACAATTAGTAGCTTGTTATTGAATTATATTGCGATCGCACTTCTCAATCAATTAGTCGGTGGGCCAATGCGCGATCCCACCAGTTTAAATAAACCCTCAAGTTACCCAATTTTAGACATTAATATGTTGGGAAATCTCCCAGGAACGCGGATTCATTACGGCTTAATTTACGGAATAATTGCTTGCTTAATCGCTTACTTTTTAATGCAACGCACCACCTTTGGTTTTGCAGTCCGCACAGTTGGTGGTAACATTCGGGCAGCTAAAATAGCTGGATTACCCGTAGGAAAACTCACATTAATTATCTGTTTTTTAGCTGGTTCCTGTGCAGGTTTAGCAGGAATGGCAGAAGTCGCCGCCGTGCATGGTCGGGCTAATGAATCATTAAATTCAAATTATGGTTACAGTAGTATTTTAGTCGCATTTATCGCCAGATATAACCCACTGGCAGCAGTTTTTGTTTCAATTTTACTCGGAGGGATTCTGGCCAGTGGCGGAATTTTGCAAAGGTCGCATAACTTACCAGATGCGACAGTTTTAGTATTTCAGGGAATTGTATTTTTAGTGATTTTATACAGTGAATCACTTTACGGACGCTTGCCATTTTTTAAACCAAGCTTCCGGGAAAAAGTAAGTACAAATCTCACAACTCAAGCCTAATCGAAAATCCAAAATCCAAAATCGAAAATCAGAAGATGACAACAGAAACTATTGGATGGTGGGGAGTTCCCCTAGCAATTATCGCCGGAACAATTCGTGGTAGCGCCCCCTTTCTTTTTGTCAGTTTAGGCGAATGCTTAACGGAAAAAAGTGGGAAAATTAACTTGGGTTTAGAAGGAACTTTGCTGTTAGGTGCAATGACTGCTTATGCTACATCTTACCTGACTGGATCGCCTTGGTTAGGGGTTTTAATGGCGGGTGTGGCGGGAATGTTTTTGGGTTTAATTCATGCTTTGTTAGTGCAACAACCAAAAGTAAATGATATCGCAGTTGGGATTGCGATGATTATTTTTGGGAGTGGGATTGCCTTTTTCTTTGGGAAACCTTTCATTCAACCAGTAGCACCGCGATTACCTGCGATAGAATTAGGAAATTGGAGCGATATTCCCTCAATAAAAGCAGCGTTGCAAATTAGTCCTTTATTTATTTTAGGATTAGCGATCGCACCCGCAATGCAATGGTTTTTTCGTTCAACTCGTTGGGGTTTATTTGTTCGCGCCGTAGGTGATAGTCCCGAAGCAGCTAAAGCAATGGGAATTTCCGTAAATAAAGTGAGAATGTTGGCTATTGTTGCTGGCAGTTTTCTCGCTGGAATTGGCGGCGCTTACCTATCTCTCTATTATCCTGGTAGTTGGACAGAAAGGATTTCTAGCGGTCAAGGATTAATGGCCGTCGCCTTAGTGATTTTTGCGCGTTGGAATCCGGTACAGTGTTTATATGCAGCATTGCTCTTTGGTGGAGCGCAGGCAATTGGCCCGGCTTTACAATCAGTAGGGG
>JBAVZX010000256.1:0-6554 GCA_049589015.1 Phormidium sp.
TTATAGTACCAACCTATTCTTATTAACAACTGCACCTGAAGAAATTACCACCGGAATTGAAAGTTTAATGCAACCTCTGCGAAAATTCAATTTGCCTGTGACGGAAATAGCCCTAACATTAACTTTATCTTTGCGGTTTATTCCTTTAGTGTTAGAGGAAATTCAGAACTTAGTGCGATCGATTTGGACAAGAGCAATTAATTGGAAAAAATTAGGAATTCGCCGAAGTATTAAAGTTTGGTTGATGGTCGCAGAAAGGTTATTGCAAAACCTTTTACTCCGCGCCGAACAAATTTCAAGCGCCATGAAAGTGCGCGGCTTTACTAGCCCGAATCAACATCAAGTAAAATGGCATCAGCTGCGCTTTTTAAGAGTCGATTGGTTAGCAATGGCAGCTTTAGCGGTATTCTGGGGAATGCGGGTAATTTGGGGTAACGGGGCGATCTGATGAGTAATTAGTAGCAAATGACACAATAAATCAGCGGTGATAATTCCTTGTAAAATAGCAATCCGTTACTGTCATCAAATGAGCCTAATTGCTATAGAGTAATTAATGGGTAATAGAAATTAACTACTTTGGATAGTCAGGGTAAAGATACAAGCACTTTGGTCACAGATGCCAGCAAAAAGTTTATACTCCTTTGGAACAAAGGAATTGCTATTTCCTGCAACAGCTGAACTTACCCGCACTGTCCGGCAATGTCAATTTTTATAGCTGAAACCATTATGAATCATCCCACTTTGAAGGATTAATGAGTACCGAGACTTACCTAAATCACCCTACATTTGGCCTGCTTTACCGAGTTTGCGTATTGGAGGAAAATAAAGAGTTGTACACCACACTCTATGCCCAACGCCTATTTTTTTTAGTAGCTACCTCCCCTTCAGGAATTACCTGCGAACCAATTAGCCGTTCGGACTCGCGCCTATTGGTAGAAAATCGCCTTAGAATGTTAAGGCGTGCAGGTCAAACTGAAGAATACGATAAGCTGATGTTGATTCACCATCGCACTTTTCAATGACTCCCTCTCAATTGTCTAACACTATTACCGATCGCATTGCCACAGTTCGTCAACAACTACCAGAAACCGTTCGCTTAATTGCTGTTAGCAAACAGGTATCAGTAGAGGCGATCCGGGAAGCGTACACAGCTGGCATTCGTGACTTTGGTGAAAGTCGTGTGCAAGAAGCCGCAGCTAAACAATCTCAGCTGCAAGATTTACCCGATATCACTTGGCACTTAATTGGGCATTTACAAACTAACAAGGCGAAAAAAGCCTTAGAACATTTTCAGTGGATTCAGTCTCTAGATAGTTTGAAGTTAGCCCAAGCATTGGATCGTTTGGCAACATCTTTGTCAACAAATCCTCAAGTTTTGCTGCAAGTAAAACTGCTACCTGATCCCAATAAGTATGGTTGGACAGAGGAGGAACTTTTTACTGATTTACCAGCACTTAATGAGTGCCAAAACTTACAAATCAAAGGGTTAATGACTATTGCCCCCCTGGATTTACCGTCAGAAGAAATTTTGACATTGTTTCAAAATACACGCTCCCTAGCGGCAAAAATTCAGCAGCAAAATTGGTCAAATATTCAAATGCAACACTTGTCAATGGGAATGTCAGGCGATTATCATTTAGCAGTTCAAAGGGGTGCGACAATGGTACGCTTAGGACGCACACTATTTGGAGAACGGTCTTGATATATTAGACTTTTTGCTTTGATTCAGGGGACATGGGAAAGAGGAATCGGAAAAGGGACAAAAATCCGGTGAACAAACACCAAATTGCTGTAAACTAAAAGAAAATTTTATTTCTGAAAAATCAGCATTGATTCTTGCTCTCCACCTGTAGAATTAAACCAAGCATTCGCTAATATATTTGCAGCGTCAAGACGTGATAAATAAAATAGGGTGCTTTTTCGGTTCAGTACCTTAGTTTAAATCGTCGGAGCGAACCTCAGCTAAATTGTCGGGTACCCTTGACTAATGCAGGTATACTCGCACCAGTGAAGTTGGGCGTAGCTTCACTATAAAACTCCCGCTCTCGAAGATAAATCTTCCTCAGAGCAGCCAGTCTTGAACTGTGTCACATTTGAAGTCTGGCATACGTCAGTGAACTCTAGTTTCAATGGAGTGTAAAAAACCGTGAATATCTTTAGCAAACTCAAGGATTTCGTTGGTCTTAATGAACCAGCGGCTTACGAGTACGAAGAATACGATGAGGTAGAAGAAAGAGGTAAGTACCAAAACACTTACCAAGAACAGAATACCCAACCAACGACAACAGAAGAAGACAGTCGCCAGCGTCGTCGGTTACGCGATCGCATGAGTGTAGTACCGGAAACCACAAACACAAACACAACTACAAATATTGGCTCAACAATGAACAACGTGATTGGAATGCCTGGAGTTACCAACGGTTTTTCAGAAGTGTTGGTGATGGAACCGCGCACTTTTGAAGAAATGCCCCAAGCAATTCAAGCTTTGCGGGAACGGAAGTCAGTAGTATTAAACCTGACAATGATGGACCCCGACCAAGCACAAAGGGCTGTAGACTTTATTGCAGGTGGTACTTACGCGATCGATGGTCATCAAGAAAGAATTGGCGAAAGCATCTTCTTGTTTACTCCTAGCTGCGTCCAAGTTAGCACTCAATCTGGTGTAATTCACGAAGTACCATCTCAAAACCCACAAGTACGTCCTCCTCGTGCAAGTACTCCTACACCCACTTGGACAAACCCCGCTGAACAACGTTTCATTCAGTCTCTTTAGGGAAAAGGCAGGAGGCAGAAGGCAGAAGGCAGAAGGGTTTTAAGTTGTACGGGCAGTTTTAGCTATGATCTTTGTCTCGGAATCAACATATCTGCAAAACCCGCCTCTGCTTTCACTTGTTTTCAAGTGGATAGTTATTTCTGCCAAGTTGCAATAGTAAGTAGTGGGGATTTTCCGAGTTTCTTCACTGAAAGATCAGAAATTAAACCCACTACTTACCTTAATTTCACATGACAATTGACAAATAAAAAATGACGATTAAGTTTGGTGTGATTGGCGGCGGGGTAATGGGAGAAGCTCTCTTATCCCGCTTAATTAATTTAGGAATCTATCAAGGATCGGATGTTTTAGTTAGCGATCCTTTACCTTCACGGCGCAGTTTTTTAGCCGAAAAATACGGCGTTGGGGTAACAGGAGAAAATCGGGAAGTGGCGACATCTGCTGAGGTGTTATTCTTGGCTATTAAACCGCAGGTATTTGAGGCGGTGGCGATCGAATTATCCGCTGTTCCAACATCTTCTTTAATCATTTCGATTTTAGCTGGCGTGCCTTTAAGTAAGTTAGAAAAGGCGTTTCCTCAGCATCCTGTAATTCGCACAATGCCCAATACTCCAGCGACGGTGGGGGCGGGGATGAGTGCGATCGCATCCGGTAAGCAAGTAAAACCGGAACATCTGGAACAAGCAAAACGCATTTTTCAAGCGGTGGGCGAAGTGGTGGAAGTTCCCGAAAGTATGCTGGATGCGGTGACTGGACTTTCTGGTTCTGGCCCCGGTTATGTGGCAATATTAATTGAAGCCCTGAGTGATGGTGGGGTAGCTGCGGGTTTACCGAGAGCGATCGCATCTCAGTTAGCATTACAAACTGTATTAGGTACAGCCCAACTTTTAAAAGAATCAGGAATGCACCCAGCTGAATTAAAAGACAGAGTAACTAGTCCTGGTGGTACGACAATTGCGGGAATTGCTGAGTTAGAAAAAGCAGTTTTGCGATCGTCAATTATTGAAGCAGTTAAAGCAGCTTATCGGCGATCCAAAGAGTTAGGAAGTTAGCAAGGGCGCAGGAGGACACAGGTGAAGGAACGAGAGGAATAATAACTTTTTCAATGGTAGATTTATCCGCATTTCATCTGCTTTCATCTGCGTTCTAAAATTAATCCTGCAACTAAGGAGATTGTTTTATGGAGAAACTAAATTATTACGACTTAGTGGAAACAATTCTTCAGCAGTATGAAACTATTACAGTGGGGGAAGGAACGGAAGTTGAATTAATCGCAGATAGAAAGAATGGACATTATTTAGTCATGTTTGTTGGTTGGCGGAATGAAGTTCAGGTGTATGGGAGTTTGATTCATATTGATATTAAGGGAAATCAGATTTGGATTCAGCAAGATGGTACTCAAGAGGGGATTGCTCAACAATTAGTGGCAGCGGGTGTTCCTCAAAGTGATATTGTGTTGGGTTATCGATCGCCTTTTATGCGGCAATTTACAGGTTTTGCTGTGGGAGTTGAAAACCAATCTGAAATTAAGCCGCTAGAAGAGGTTAAGAGTTAGGTAATAATGGCAGGCAACGAATCCGAATTTTGCTTGGCTCAACCGTCACTGCTGCACCTCGTTCTAACTCTTCCTCACATTCACTAATCACTCTTAATAACAACTGAGTCAATGCTTGAGCGCGTAACCTTTCAATCCGAATACGAATCACTGACGGAGAAATGGCTTCATCAAGAGCTAATAGTGTGTGAAAATCTGCATCAAGTGTTACAACAATACGCTCTTCTTCTCTTGCTTTTTGAATAATTTCTGCATCTTCAGCGGCAGATAGCCCAATTTCGCCAACGTGAATTGTGTCAATCCCCACATCACGTAATAATGCTGCCGCAGAGAGTGGTAAACCTTGATCAAGCAACAGTTTCATGGCAGTTGGGTAACTCAATGATGCGATCGTCTAAATAAGAAGATGCAAAAATCAAAGCTTGTTGAATGTCTTCTTCTTCTAATTCTGGGAACTCTCGAAATAGTTCTTCTCGGTCAGGATAAGTTGCCAATAACTCAATTACCCGACGAACAGTAAGACGAAGATTACGAATGCAGGGTTGTCCGTTCATGCGATTCGGATTAGTAATAATGCGATCTAATTTCATCGTAAATATCCTATTTTCCATTTTCGACTTTTGATGTTTAACCACCCTCTAAACTTGGCTCAGTTTCAGTTACTAATTTTTGCCCAACTTTCGGTTCAGTTCCGGCAATTATCCGTTGAATATTGCTGCGATGTCGCCAAATTACATAAACACCTGCGGCTAGGGAAAATATTAAATATGGTAATGGTTCTTTAAACAAAATCATGAATAGGGAAACTGCGATCGCACCCGCAATCGAACCAATAGAAACAATCCGGGTAATTGCCACCACAAAGGCAAAAATGCCCACAGTTGCTAACCCAACTTGCCAGGACATTGCTAACAGAATGCCCAAACTTGTCGCCACAGATTTCCCACCTTTGAAATTCAACCAAACGGGTAAACTGTGACCAATCACAGCCAATAATCCGGCTAAAGTAACTAACCAAGGTAAAGGTAAACTTTCGTTATTAGTAAAAGGATAAATCCAGTTTGCTAGAGCGATCGCCAAAGCACCCTTTAACGCATCAACTAACAATACAACAATTGCAGGCCCTTTCCCCAAAGTTCGCAACACATTTGTTGCCCCAATAGAACCAGAACCTTCATCCCGAATATCAATACCTTTCAACAATTTAGCCGCTAAAAAACCTGTGGGAAAAGAACCCAACAAATAAGCCACTAACAACAACCCAATACTAATAGTTATCTCCACCGCAATCACCTTTTTTGTCCGAGAAATTTGTCATACTTTTTGGGTAAAGGTAACTTTATCCCCTTACCCAGTCACCAGTGCCCAACCCCCGATCGCTAACTAATACTTTTCATAAGAATAGCTAGGAGATTGTGGATCGGGCGCAAAAGCTAACCACAGGGGAAATTGCAACACAGAAAGACTAATTTGATCTTCTGTTTCATCAATAATAATAAACGGCAAATCTCCTTCTTTAACTATCCTTTCTGCTTTAACTGCTAGGGCTTCAGGCGCTTCAAATAAAGCCAAACCTTGGTCGGGGCCAAAATCGCCGCGAGAGATGCCTAAACAGTCTTGTAAACCGCGTCGCCATTCTCCTAAACGTTCGGGACTATTTGCCAAAATTAAAGTACGAAGGCGATCGTCATACAACTCAGTTAAAATCGAGATAATTGACGAAGCTACCAAGATATTTTGTAAGCGAGTTCCCATCGATCGCAACGCACCTTTTCCACCTTGAGAAAAGAACCATTGAGAAGCCCTTTCTGCATGAACTGGTTCAAAAGTGCGGCGCAATTGCCAAGCAGGGCCATAATAATCTGGGCGAGTGCGATATTGATCCAATAACCTGCGAATTATCTTTGCTTGTTCCTCGAAACCTTGTTCAGCAAATTGAGGAGTTCCAGAGGTACTTTTTGCAGGTTTAGCCTCTTTAACTTCCACCATTTCTGATTCATCAGTTTGGGGAATTAAATCTAATTGTTCCGCCGCCGTTGCTAAATCTTGTAAACTCCCAACTAAATAATCTTTAAAACCTTGCACACGAATTGCTAAATCTTGAGAAACACCCGCAAAAGTCGTTTTCATTTCATTGCGAATGCGTTCTTGGCGGCGTTCTAATTGTTCAACTGCTAATTGTAAAGTTTGTCGCCGTTGTTCTAAATCTCGCAAACTTTCTTGTAC
>JBAVZX010000257.1:0-2401 GCA_049589015.1 Phormidium sp.
GAAGGGGAAAGGTGTGGGTAAACACAGCCTATCGCTACCAGTTTAAGAGATTTTCGATCTTTTTTTAGAACTGCGGTTGATCCGAAGGTCATAATCTCTGAAAATCAGAATATGAAACTCTTAATCAGTAACGATGACGGTATTTTCGCACTTGGCATCCGCACCTTAGCCAATACTTTGGCAGAGGCAGGCCATGATGTTAGTGTAGTATGTCCTGACCGCGAGCGATCGGCAACCGGACATGGTTTAACTTTGCACGATCCAATTCGCGCCGAAGTGGTAGAATCAGTTTTCCATCCCTCAGTAAAAGCTTGGGCAAGTTCTGGCACCCCTTCCGATTGTGTAAAATTAGGCATCTGGGCATTATTAGATAGCCCTCCCGATTATGTACTTTCCGGCATCAATCACGGTGCAAATTTAGGCACAGATATTTTATATTCGGGAACAGTTTCCGCTGCAATGGAAGGAGTAATTGAAGGAATACCCGGAATAGCCTTTAGTTTAACCAGTTTTACCAACAAAGACTTTCAACCTGCGGCGAATTTTGCCAAAATTTTATTAGATCGTTTAGGCAAAAAACCCTTACCGCAATTAATGTTGTTAAATGTGAACGTACCGCCTGTAGAATGGGAAGCGATCGCAGGAGTAGCAATTACCCGTCAAGGTATACGTCGCTACTTCGATGTATTTGAAAAACGCATTGATCCTCGTGGTAAAACTTACTATTGGTTAACCGGAGAAGCACAAGAAGAATTAGAACCGCCAACCCATCCTTTTTTACCTCCAGAAATTCTCACAGATGTGCAAGCAATCAGTAAGAATTATATCACCATCACCCCATTACAATACGACTTAACTTACGGTTCAGGATTGCCAGATTTACAGAAATGGGGAAAGATGACAGACGATTGGCAACTAGGAAACACCCCTTCTTAATCCCCAACAAATCACAAATAAAAAATGACAAACCAACTAACAATGCAATTAGACTTCGTACCCGTTGAAGAATTTTATTTCGCCCTCACCTTAGCCGTAAAAACCTTAGAAGATATCGATCGACCAGGGTTAGCCGAAACAGTAGGAAACTGCCTCAAAGAAAAATTCGGTCAATCCTCCACAGTAGCAGCAGCAAAACAAAACAACTTTAACTATGTATTTCGCGTTCAAGGAATAGATAACACCCCCGCCAATCAATTAGTTATTTCCGTCTCCGACTGGCAAGGAAAATTACGCTTCAGCAGCGACTACGGTTGGACACTTGACGAAAATCGCCACCCAGTTCGCACCGAAAAATTCCCTCAAAGAGAAGACTTTTGCCAAAAGCTAAAATTCTATTTTCAAGACTTACTACAAGTTCCCATAATCCAAAAATAAAAACCTAGCAGATAGACACAGATCAAGAAAAACATCTGCGTTCATCTGCGTTTATCTGCTTTCATCTGCGTTCTAAAAATTAAACCTAATCAACGCATGAAAATCCAAATAAAAACCTTCACCGTAAACAAACGCTTCCCCCTAACCATAAGTAGAGGAACAACATCTCAAAGCACAAACATTTGGATAGAAATCGAAGAGGAAGGAATCATCGGATGGGGAGAAGCTTCGCCTTTTTCTATTGGCAACTCCCCCCAAAAAACCCCCTTTCTCCAAGAAACTCTCCAACAAATAGCCCCAAAATTAGAACAGTTTCACCCCTTACAAAGACAACAAATAGAACAAGTTTTAATTGAAACCAAATTACCCTCCGCCGCCTGTGCAGCAATAGACGTGGCGTTACATGATTGGATGGGAAAAAAAGCAGGTTTACCCCTGTGGAAATTGTGGGGTTTAGATTGTAATAATATCGTCCCCATCTCAGTTACAGTTGGCATCAACACCCCCGAATTTGCGATACAAAGATTGCAAGATTGGGTAAACTTTCTCGATGCCAAAGTATTTAAAATCAAACTCGGAAATCCCCAAGGAATCGCCGCAGATCAAGCCATGTTTGCCGCCGTTTACCAACAAGTACCGAAAGCAAAATTCAGCGTTGATGCTAATGGCGGTTGGAGTTTATCAGATGCCGTGAAAATGTGTGAATGGTTAGCCGAATATGGCATTACATACATTGAACAACCTTTAGAAAAAGGAGAGGAAAAAACTTTACTAGAACTCAAGCAAAAATCCCCGCTTCCCATTTTCGTAGATGAAAGTTGTTTTACCAGTAAAGACATTCCTAGTTTAGCAGATAAAGTCGATGGAATCAATATTAAATTGATGAAATCTGGCGGTTTAACTGAAGCAATGCGAATGATTAATACAGCCAAAGCTTGCGGATTAAAAGTAATGTTTGGCTGTTATTCTGATAGTTCGCTGGCAAATACCGCCCTTTCCCACCTTTCGCCCTTAGCAGATTATTTAG
>JBAVZX010000258.1:0-16455 GCA_049589015.1 Phormidium sp.
TGCTTTGCGGATAGCTATTGTTGCTAGTTTTGCTATGTTAGTTTCAGTTAACTTTTATTGGCATAGGGGATATTGGATTGCTTTAACGGTATTGTTTGTTTTCAAGCCCGATTATGGTGCAACTATGCAAACTCTGGTGCAGCGGATTAGCGGTACAGTTGTTGGCGCAATTATCGCAGCTGGCTTAGTTTTAGAAATTCACGACCTAAGAATACTTTTGGTAATTGTAATTTTTGTAGCTTTTCTCTCAGCAGCAATGCGTTATGTTAATTATGCACTCTTCGTCCTGCTGCTTACCTTACTAATTATTATAGTGCTGAATCTCACCAAACCGGGAAATTGGTATATTGCTTAGATCCGAATTTTTCACACTCTGCTAGGTGGAATTTTGGTAGTAATTAGTTATTATATTTGGCCTATTTGGGAGCGACGTTACCTTCCCAAAAGAATGGGGATATTGCTGCAAGGGAGTTTAACTTATTTTCAAGCGATCGCATCGACTTATCAAGGAGAAGAACAAAGTCTGAAAACCCGTAATATACTTCGTCATGAAGCGGAATTAGCCAGCGCCAATGCAATGGCTGCTACCCAACGCATGAGTCAGGAACCGAAGCGATTTCAAGGAGATTTGCAGGGATCGATCGAGTTACTAATCAATGCTAATAGTTTTATTAGTACAATAACTAGTCTGAGCCATCATCTTTCTAATTTTCGCTCCAAAAGTACAGAATAAATAGGTCTTCCTCCCATGCTATGAGCCGTAGTACTAGCAGTAAAACAACTAACTAGAATTGGTAAAATTAACTGATAGTTTGCGGTAATTTCTAGGGTTAATAAAATTGCTGTTAGGGGTGCGCGTACTGTTGCAGCAACTAAAGCGCCCATTCCGGCGATCGTTAAAACTTCAGGATAAGGTAAAATAGTAGAAAACCATAAGTGAGTTTGATTAGCAATGCTCAAAGAAAACAAAGTTGCTATTGAAAGCATTGGCGCAAAAATTCCCCCTGGTGCCCCAGAACCATAGCACAAAATTGTCATCCCAAATCGAATTACAAATAGTAGCAACAGGACGTGACTTGGTTCTACATTATTAAATGACCAGATGATCATCTCCTCACCACCACCAGTAGTAGGAGTGTAAAACCAACACATGAACCCAACAAAACCGCCCACAAATAGCCCCGTTAGTTGGTAAGAAATACCTCGCAAACTGGAGAAAAAATCTAAACTTTTGACCAGAAAGAAGTTAAAGTAGTACCCAATTATGCCAAAGGCAACTCCTAGAAGTGCAAAAATCCACAAAGATGCTAAGGGTGGAGTTTCAAATTGAGTGAGTTTTAAGATCGGCCCTGTACCCAAGATTAATTGCTGTCCAACGGTTGCGGAAATGCAGGATAATGTTACGGCTCGATAAGCGTGGACTTCATCTTCAAACACAGGTTTGAGTTCTTCAAATACGAACATTATCCCTGCTAAAGGTGCGTTGAATGCAGTTGCTAATCCGGCACCACCGCAAGCAGCTACTAGCACTCTTGTTTGTTCTTGGGTCCCATGAAACCAAGATGCGACCATTTTACCGATACTGCCTCCCATTTGGATGGTTGGCCCTTCGCGCCCCATGACCATGCCACTACCTAAGATGAGCAAACCAGTGCTAAACTTGACGGGCAAGACTCGCTGCCAAACTAAAGAAAAATGCCCGGATAGCATTCCTTCAATTTGGGGAATGCCGCTGCCGGAGGTGTCTGGGGAAATGCGTCGCATTAACCAAAATCCTAGATAAACCATGATGGCTGATAGTGCGATCGAAACAATCACTCCCACCATTTTTTCTAAAGAATCAATCCAGCGCACTCGACTTTCTAGAATAGCTGAGACGAGGAAACGAAAGCTACCACCAATCACTCCAGTAAGAAATCCTGCTATAGCTGCCCAAAATAGAAGGGAGTTGAGTTTTCCAATGGTTTCTTTGAACCTTCTGGATTGGAGAATTGAGTTAAACGGGTTAATATTTTGATGATTAGGGTTAGATTGCATAGCCGAAGTAATGGTGGTAATTATCAGTTAAAGTATCAATGGGGATTTATTTAATAACTCAAGTTGCTAGTTACAAGTCTGGCTCTTTCTTAGCCCCCCTTATTAAGGGGGGTTGGGGGGATCAAAACCTAGTAATCACAGCCGAAGATCCCCCCTAGCCCCCCTTAATAAGGGGGGAACTCCGAAAGAATTAATAACTAGCAACTTGCGTTAATAGGTATCGGTTTTGTCGGATAATTGATGCACAACCCCCTGAAAGAGTCTACTAAAAAAAAGTGCAAAAACAGTGCAAGATCTGAACCCCTAAAAACCAGAGTTTACCAGTGCAGTCATTATGAGTTGTGAGCAAGTTATTCATAGTATTCCAGGGCGTTGTCGGTGGCGAACTCCCCTGCAAGCTGCCCAAAACCAAGGTATTGCTCAGTTGAAATACGGTAAGCGAATCAATTCCGTTGAGTATACTGAGGGTTAATATGATCTTTGTCAGGATGTAACAGAATGGCTACGACTGAGGGATTCAAGGATTATTACGCAGTTTTAGGGGTTGATAAAACGGCAAGTCAAGACGAGATTAAGAAGGCTTACCGCAAGTTAGCCCGTAAGCTGCATCCTGACCTCAATCCCAATGACAAAGCGGCTGAGGAAAAGTTCAAGGAACTTAATGAAGCCAATGAAGTGCTTTCGGATGAAGAGAAGCGCCGCAAGTACGATCGCTATGGTCAGTATTGGAAGCAGGTTCAAGAAGGTGGCGCAGCTGAGGGTTATTCGGATACAGGCGCAGGTTTCGATCAAAGCGAGTTTAGCAACTATGGCGGATTTGATGATTTTATCAATGAGTTGCTACATCGTTATGCTCAGGGCGATCGCCAAAGTCAGCGAGTTTACCGTTACAATACCGCCTCTGGTGCGCCTGATGTAGAAAGCGAGTTTGACCAGGGTTATCGATCGGTTTATCACAGCTACGCTCCCCACCCCGACACGGAAGCCGCTTTTGTACTCAGTATGGCAGAAGCATTTAACGGAGTGATGAAAGAACTGCAACTTGAGAGTGAGGAACCTTTTAAGGTGAGGATTCCCGCTGGAGCCAAGCCAGGTAGTAGAATTCGGATCAAAGGGAAGGGGCGCAAGAATCCAATGACGGGAGAACGGGGAGATTTATATCTCAATATTGATATTGCACCGCATCCGGTTTTCAAATTTGATCAGGATTTGAATCTGATTGCCGATCTCAACTTAGCTCCCGATGAGGCTGTTTTGGGAACTGAAGTCAACTTTCCCACACCAGAGGGGGCGGTAAAGCTCAAAGTTCCGGCTGGGGTTGATTCTGGGCGAACTTTGCGCTTGCGTCAGAAAGGCTGGAAAAGCTCTAAGGGCGATCAGACCGATTTGCTAGTTAAGATCAAGATTGTTACGCCGGATGCTCAGGAACTTAGTGCTATAGAGCGAAGCAGCTATGAAACAATCCGAGCCAACCGGACGTTTAACCCCCATGCTGATTTGGAGAATATTACTTTATGAGTACATCTAACGAATCTTTTTCATCTGAGATTGTGGAGTTCAGTGTTGAGGAATACTGTTACACCTACGAACAGGTTGCTCAGATGACTGCTGTTTCCGTAACTTTGGTTGAGCGGTTTGTTTCCTTAAATTTAATTGAATCTAAAAGCGCGAAGTTGCGGGAAGGGGACATTGCTCGGATTGCCCAAATGCTCAGGCTGCGCCGCGATTTGGGGTTGAACTGGGTAGGTGCTGGTATAGTGCTGGATTTGTGCCAGGAAATTTCTCAATTAAAAGCTAGGCTACAGGCTTATCAAGATTAGGGCTGATGTAAGTGCAAAATGTTAGTTAGAAACCTAAAAATAAGGAAATTTGAAAGGTAAACCAGGGACTCGTATCTTCGGTTACGGCGCGGCGGATTCCATCAGCGGGAAAAGCGATCGAACCAACAGAAAGAAAGAACAAATTTTGCGAAATTGTCCAGCGAGTTGTTAACATTACCTCATGACCACTTTCTACCCATAATCCTTCAATGCCGAAAGGTGATGTCCAACGTACTCGCGGATTAATTACTTGTAACCCTTCCCTAGTTTGTTGTTGTCCATCAGGAAAAGCGTAAATTGTGTTTGATTGGGGAACTGTAATATATGCTAATGCTGCTTCAATATTGCGGTTATCATTGTACTTTAAATTTACACCTAAAAAGCGGGATTCGGTATCTGCGATCGGTAACTCATTGGGATTCAAATAAAACCCTTGAATTAAGAATTGACCAATTCGTAAATCCGCTAAAACAGCATTATCATAAACTGTCCGAGCATTGAGAAAACTAGCACCTCGTTCTAAAGCATTTGCCGAACCAAGCACTTGTCCAAAGAGAAAATTGCGATTTAGTTGAAAGTTTTGTCGTCCTGCTGATATATTGAATGATATAGGAGAACCTTTTTCAGTGAAGAGAAAACCACCATAAAGTTTTTCCACTGCACCATAGAACCGAGTATCGTCACGAAAAATATCAGGAGCTAAAGTTGCCGATTGAGTGAAACTAAATGCGCCGTAAACATAGAGGGGAATATTGCCAATTTTAGTAATACCAGCAAAACCTGGTTCAATATAAAATTCAGGCCAAGTAATTGTGCCTTTAGGTTGATAGTTTCCCCGGACAAAATCTTGGGTGTTGCCAAACCAAGAATTTGTATCGCTGAAAACTCCTAATCCAGCATTTAAGATAATTTTTACCAAAGCGCGATCGCTCTCATAAAGCGTCGGAAAATCGCCAAATCTGCCAGTAACAAAAATACCTCTTGGTTCTTTAGTTTCTGGTGGTTTTGAAGTATCTTCTGGTTGCAAAGTAACTAACAAAGCAACGATAACTCCACCTGGGTTATCTGCTTGGTAAACTCGGTATTCTGCCGATTCAACAAAAGGTAATTGTTGCACTTGATTAGTAGCTTTTTGAGCAAATAGCGGACTAAAGCTGCTACCAGCACGAATGGCAAAACTTTCGGCTATTTGTTGTTGTAACTGCTGATTTTGGGCTGGATCGTTTGTGGGATTTCTCAGGTGAATATAAACTCGTTCGATCGGATTTCCTTCCCCAACTCTCGGCGGAATCCGAATTCCCGCATTAGGATCGTAAGAGTTAGTTGGCGAAGATTCTGTTTGCTGAGAAACTTGATTTGTTGATGGGAGGCGATCGAATATCAAAATCTCCTCTAGCGTGATTTTCTGTTCACTTTCCGCCGAACTTTGCTGATCCAAAAGGTCAACCGCACGAGTAGAAATAACCTGATTATTGTTGTTAACTGTAGGTGTTACTTGTGCCAAACCTACTGAAGCAAAACCCAAAACAGACAAAGTTGAAATTGAAATCAACCCCAGAAAATAACGATGCCAGAGCAAACAATGAACCATCGAAATAAACCTCACACCTCTTACACAAATCCGAATTAATTACTCCTATATCTTCTTCCTCCTTCCTCTGTGTCCTCTGCGTCTGTGCGGTTTATTATCAAAGATGTTTTTAACCACAGATATCCACAGATGAACACAGATAAACACAGATGAAGATAGAGATTTTCTGAATTTTTCCAGAAATTTAATGCGCTAAAGTTTCGATCGAAACTCCCGACTCGCTTCCCCCAATCCTGCATCAGATTTAGCACTAATTAAAAACACTTTAAACTGCTGATCTTGACTGAGATATTCAGTATATGTCGCTTGTAAATAGGGTCGATAAGATGGATTATCGAGCAGCGAAACTTCAAAAAAAGCCAGCGTTAAAGCATTACTATAAGAATTTAAAAGAGCGGGTGGTGGTAATGTTAAATAAGTGGCGGATTCAATAAGTTGCATTAACCCGGAACCAAGAACTGAGAAATCAACATGAGCTTGTCCTTCAATAAGTGCTAAATATTTATTAGGAGTTGTGAGCATTTTGAACGATCGCACTTGCTCAAACACAGCTGGTGTTGCTGGATCGTAAGTTCCCGCCTCCAGCATAGTTGGAATCGTGATTTCGCTCAAACCTTTAGCACCAAAAATACTATTATTAACTGGATTCAAAGCATAAACAGCTTTCACTCGCGGATCTCGTAAATTGTATGTTTTACGGGGTAATTCTAATAACCGACACTGCACAAATAAAGATACATCGAGATATTCCAGATTATTATTACAAGCTTTTTGTAAATTATCGAAATCGATCGTTGCTCCCGCAACTGCTAATGCGGTATAACCACCCAAGGAATGCCCCATCACTCCCACTGATTGCACATTTAAACGTCCAGAAAACTCGCTTTGATTGCGTCGTTCTAGTTCATCCAAAACATAATTTATATCTAGAGGGCGATCGATAAATTCCTGAGTTAGAAAAACATTTCGGGATAATCCTTGCTGCATATTTTGTAGCTGAATCGTATCGCTTCCCGGATGTTGAGGCAAAGCTACCACATAACCATAAGATGCTAAATACTCTGCCCGTTCCGCATAATCTTCAGGTCTGGAGCCAAGTCCATGAGAAATAACAATTATAGGTGTTTTTCCGGCTCTCCAGCGTTGGGGCTGATACAAGTCTACATAAAAAGAGCGTTGCCGCTTTTCATCTCGCAATTGCCAGCGTTTTTGTACAACTCCCAAATTACCAGATTGTCTCAAATCAGGTAAAGTTGAAAAGTTAGTTTTGACTTCTTTTTTAGCTTCCTCCTCCGAGAGTTGCGCCACCGTTTTAGTAAAAAACTTGGTTGCCTCAACAACAATACCCGCTGCTTTGGACAAGTCTAAACTAGCTCGGACATCAATCCACATATCCGTCGGGTACTTGCGGAATACATTCAGCAAAGATATACCTTTTGGATCTGAAGCTGCTAAAATAATCGCTGCACGGAGAGCATATTTGCCGTTGATGGTTGGATCTGTACGGATATAGGAACCAAACTGGTTTAAAAAGTTTTCTCCGACTGGGGTGTAGAGAAATTGCGAGATTGGAACCAGATTTACTTTGATAGATGAGTTAAGTACTTGTCGAAATCTTTGCTGTTCCTCTTGATCTGCTTTGAGAAATTTGAAGTAAAACTGTAAATCGGGACCCACAACCCCTGTTTCGGCAAAAGTTTCTAGGGACTTAACCTCCAAAGATTGAACTATCGAACCATATTGAAAATAGATTTTTTCTGCGGCTTTTGCGGGGAGAGTAGCGATCGCACTAGCGCCAATTCCTAACAAAAGCAGCTGAATTTTATACAACCAATTAGATGCAGTTTGATATTTTAAAAACACGGTAAGTAATTTCCTAAAATATTAAATTCGGCTATCGATTTGTAGTAGAGAGGTTGTATGCAACATCTCTACAAAAAGATATTTTTAGTAAGCCGTCCAACCACCATCAGTGGCATAAGTACAACCCGTTAAATTAGAGGCATCTTGAGACAAGAGAAAGAGAATAATTGCCCCTTGTTCCCAAACGGTAGCCGAACGATGTTTGGAATCAACAGCAGACAAAATGCTCTGTAGTTTGAGTCCCCCCATTGAGCCACCCTCGCCAGCTTTTTTGCTTGCTTGCACAAATTCGCCTGCTCTAGCTACCATCGGTGTATCCGTAGCTGCCATATTGACTGAGTTGATCCGAATCCCGTAAGGCGCATAATCTAGAGCGGCATTTCGCGTTAAGCCTGTAACTCCGTGTTTACTGGCAACGTAGGCGGGATTTCCGGCTAATCCGGTTAAGCCTGCGATCGAACCAATATTGACGATCGCTCCACCTTTACCCTGTGCTACCATCTGTCGCAGTTCTGAGCGCATCGACTTAAATACACCCGTTGTATTAGTCGCCATCACAGCATCCCAATATTCATCAGTAGCGAGATGAATTGAGTTAGGCAACAGATTGCGTTGACCTTGAAAATTTAGAGGTTGAGCCGGATCTCCCCCATCCATCACTCCAGCCGCATTCAGCGCCAAATCCACACCACCAAAGGCTTTCACCGCTTCTGTCATCATGCGATCGCACAACGCCGTTTCTACGACATTCCCGACAATTGCGATCGCATTATGTCCTTCCCCTTTAATCTTGCTAATTGTCTGATTTAGCTCTTTTTCCTTCCGATCAACTCCCACCACATTAGCACCCTCACGGGCGGCTCTAATCGCCGTAGCCGATCCAATTCCCGTCGCCGCACCCGTAATTAAAATCGTTTTTCCTTGAAATCGATTGGGAATAAAATAGTCAGGATTAGTTGGCTGAATATCCATAGTTTTTACTTCACCTTTGATGGAATTACTTGCAGAAGAAACATCGATATTTGGGGCAGATTCAGCTTCCTCACTCAAGTTTGAAAGCATAACTGTTGTCACAAAAGAGCCAGTACCTAACACAAGAAACTGACGACGTGACAGCATATATTGCATGACTTCCCGCACCCCAGGATTGTCAGGATTGAGATGTTGAAAATTTGGCTCCACTGGATTGTTCCTAATGTCTTCGCACTGAAGATAGTACCAGAACTTACGCACTGAAACTAAATATGGTGGAATCGTGCGTTACGTTAGCAAGCTTTGCCACCCTACGGATAGAGACTTTGCATAAGTCCTAGATTCAGTCACATCTCGGAGAATTTTATCGGTAGGAAAAGCTATTCTTCACCAAAATGTTCTTTTAGTTTGGCTTCTTGTTCTACTGACAGATTAGATTGAATTAGTTCCCCTCTCTCCTCTGGTGAAAATGCTGCTTCGACCTTATCCACAGTCACTTTTCCAGTGAATAAAAACAACGCCGATGTTCCTTCGGTCACTTTGTCTTTAACATCTTTGATAAAATCATCGTTGATGCCATAGTCACTAAAAGATCCAGACATTGCGCCTAATGCTGCACCCAGCACCATTCCCACAATAGGCAGCAGAAAAATAAATCCAAACAGCATTCCCCAAAAAGCACCGTCTATTGCACCTGTAGTGGTTAAATCAACTGCTTGACGAGTTTTTGGCTTTTTGCGACCTTGAGGCCAGGATACGATCGCAGCATCCTCAATTTCAATCAATTCCTGTTTTTGCAGTTCTGCTAACTTTGCCATTGCTTTTTCGGCACCATCAGCAGTATTGAATTTCCAAACTGTTAGCGTGGTCATGATTTCTTACTCCTGATTAAATTTAAGAAACGGTATTTATCGAGTTTTGCCGTATAGTTTGACAATTGCTCTTTCGGTTGAGCCGGGACGAGATCTGTAAATTAAGGTGACGTAGCGGATGGATCGATCGCGTCCAGGTAGATCGATCGCTCTTGATTGTTGATTTTTCCCAATGAATTGCCGCAAAGGAACATTGAGAGTTCTTCCATTGCGTAAAGTAACGGTCATATTGAAGATTTCAATACCCGTTTCTTTAACTTCTAACTTGATGCGGGCATACTCTCTTCTAGAGTTTACAGGAATAACATCGCGATCGGTAACTAAACGAACACTTCGCTGTCCCAAAAATTCCCATCCATTTGCGAGTGATGGTGCGATCGATCCTAACAATGTCAAATTAAAAGCCAGCAAACTAACAACAACTGTTCTTCGTTTCATAAAAAACCTCTAATTGGTTACAGGTAATTGCTACTTGGTAGTTTCTTCGTTCCCAGGTTCAACCTGGGAACGAGGATCTGGGAGGTTCCACCTCCAGGAGTGCAAGCAAGATCTGAGTTAATATAATGCCTTATTCGTCGTCACCTTTCGGCATTTTGCTCTTATAAGAACCACCACCATCAACCCGTAATTCAATCCCCGTCACCCAACTAGCAGCGGGAGAAATCAAATAGTTAAAAGCATAAGCAATGTCTTTTGGCACACCTCGACGTTTCATCACAAAAGCATCTGCCAAACGCTTCAACATTGCTTCGTCATAACCAGCATCCAAAGTCGCAGCACCATTGTCCACAGAACCAATAATAATAGTATTCATGCGAACTTCTGGCCCACTCATTGCTGCCATACTGCGAACCATATTTACCAATGCCGCTTTTGCATTGCTGTAAGAAATGAACTCAGGAGAAGGAGTAACACCCACCATTGAACCAGAGAAAGTTACAGAAGCATTTTCTTCTTTTTTCAAATAAGGCATACAAAGCTTTGTTAGGTTGTAGCTACTAACAGTATTCAGCATATATGATTTCACCATATAATCAGTGCTGACATTCCACAATGGCGTATATTCTCCCCAACCAACATTGTTGATCAATGCAGTAATTTTGCCAAACTTGTTAAGAGTAGCATCTACTAATTCTTGTAATTCTGCTTCATTGGTAACATTAGTTTTAATGGCGAGAGTTTCTTGTCCTGTTGCTTTGGTGATTTCATCAGCATTTTTTTGCGCTGCTTCAAAGTTCAAATCAGAAAGCACAACTTTTGCACCTGCTTCTGCTAAAACATGAGCGGTTGCACCTCCGATCGCACCACCCGCACCAGTAATAATAACCACGTAATCTTTGAGTGAAAAAATATCTAATCCCATGATTTTTATCTCCTAAATTAAGTTAAAAACGTGAAAAACCAAGAAGCGATCGCTGGGCAGGTTTTGTTGTTAATTTTTCTGTTTTGATTCCAGACTTATTTGCTAAACCTGCCCCTACAAACTCAAAACTATCTAAGTAATTGTCAGCAATATAATCAGCACAGCACTCAACACCAACGCCAGCAAGATTGCCTTAACAAGACGACGACTCAGCACCCCAACAATCAAAACCAACATGATTGCTATGCCTGCTACACCGATATAAATTAAATCCTGACCTGTGGTATTAATTAATGGATCGGCTGGTGGAGAGGTTTGAGTTTGAGCGATCGACAGGAGTATTTCTAACGGATTCATAGCAGTATTTTCCTAATCAAAAATCACTGTTTAAATCGTTAGAATGCTGCCATTGGTGCTGATTAGTCAAGTTCTTGCACCCCACCACCGCTAACAGTAAGCACCTGTCCACTTACCCAACTTGCAGCGGGAGAACATAAAAACAAAGCTGCATAAGCAATATCATTTGGTTCCCCAAGACGTGCCAAAGGTGTATGCTTTAACATTGTTTTTTCAATTTCTGGCGTGAGTACTGTTGCCAAAGCATCAGTTTTAATTGCACCGGGAGCGATCGCATTAACTCGAATATTTTTTGATCCTAAATCAAAGGCAATGTTACGAGTTAAATGACTTTCCGCTGCTTTTGAAGAACCGTAGGAAGCCATATTCTTGTTCTTGTTTTCCCCAGCCATTGAGGAAATATTTAATATTGCTCCGCCGCCAGCTGCTTCAATATGCGGAGCGCATAATTGACAGAGGTGAAAAACTGAGAATACATTCAGTTTGTAAGCCCAAATAAATGTATCCATCGGCATATTAAAAGGTTTTGGGCCTCCACCACCTGCGTTGTTTACCAAAATGGTAATTTTGCCAAAGGAGTCGATCGCCTCTTTAACCAAATTTTCTAATGCTTCTTCGCTGGTAACATCGCACGCAACTGCGATCGCCTTTCCCCCACGATCATTAATCCCTTCGGCAACAGCAGCGGCAGTTTCTTTTTTCAAATCACTAACAACAACCGCCGCCCCAGCTTGAGCAAACAATTCGGCAATTCCCCGCCCAATTCCTGCACCGGAACCTGTGACGATCGCAACTTGTCCATCAAGTTTAAATGCGTCTAATACTGTCATATTGACTAATCTCCTGAATGCGATTAATTAATCACAAAAAAGCTGATTTTTTTAGGAAAATTTCTATTCGGGACGAAGCATAGCTTTCATCACAGCCGCATTAATAAACCAAGCTGCAATCCCAGCAATCAAACCAAGAAATATAGCTGCAATCAATGGTGTTACTAGGATGGAACCGAGAAATTTTTGCCAAAATAATGCTACTAATGCAGCAACACCAAAGGCGAATAGAGAATAAAACAAAACAGTTTTTAAGCCAAAAAAGAAGAAAGGGCGATCGAGCAAATCTGTGGGAGCCAATTGCAAACTTTTAGCTTTCTTGCCGAAGTTTAAAAAGGCGATCGCACCCAGAATCAGCGACAGGATAAAGGCAGTCATTACCCCCGATGAAAAAACAGTTTTTTCATGGGCTGAAATGGTATCTACTGTAATTGGTATAGTTGCTTTACCTTGAAACATGAACCAAGCGATAATCGCGTTAATCACAGCGTTAATAACGCCACTGACGATCGCTTCTTTCTGAATAGTTGCGCTTGCTTGAGCCGAATCATGAACCATACAATAGCCAAGGGGTTAATCATGTTCCAAATCATAAAAAAAAAAAGTGCAAAAGAGGTGCAAAGTCGCTCAGGTCTAAAGACACTGAGTTTCCAAACTCCCGCTATTTTTTATGAGCGATCGCCATACTCGATACCAATACTCGATTTCGTCCCATTGCTTTGGCTTGGGATAGTGCGGCATCGGCGGCTCGATAAAGTTCTGGCAATTTAGCCCCGTCCTTAGAATACTCAGCTACTCCGGCGCTGAAAGTAACCTGAAATGTCTGATTATTAGCATCCGTAAACTCCTGCTGGCACCAGGTTAAAAGGAAGTTATTAAGTCGCTTTGCTCCTTCTTCTCGCGTCACACCATATAGACCTAAAACAAATTCTTCGCCACCCCAACGAGCTACTATATCTTCAGACCGAAAGAACCGCTTTAAGCGTTTTCCAAACAGACTGAGAACAAAATCCCCCACATCATGACCATATTGATCGTTAACCTGTTTGAAGTGATCTAAGTCTAGAACTATGAAACACAACGACTGATTTTGGCGTTCTGCTAAACGTAATAATCGTCCTATATCCCGAATAGATTTGCCTCGAGTAGCAGTGCCAGTTAGTTCATCAATTTCTGCAAATCTGTGTAAAATTCGGGTTCGTTCTAGCCGATTTAAGATCCGGGCTATTAGTTCCGGCTCAATAATCGGTTTCTGTACATAATCATCTGCACCGACAGTAAACACCTGATGTACAATTTCGCGGTCATTGTGACCTGAAAGAAACAACACAGGCAAGTCACTCCAGCGTGGATCGCTGCGAACTACTTGACAGAGTTCAATACCGCTAAAACCAGGCATCTCTATATCTAAAATCAGCAAGTCAGGGACAGTGTTTGCGAGTGTTTGCCAAAATTGCTGGGGATCTGCCAAAGTTTTGACTTGAAAACCCCAAGGTATCAGGAGAGTAGATAAACCTGCTAATACTTGACGATCGTCATCTACGATTAGGATTTTGGCTTCCGGTTTCTGGGTGCGGTTGAGTTCCTGAGTAACTGCTTTGAGAATTTCTTCTGGGCTAATGGGTTTTTCTAAAAACAGATTTCCACCCAAACGGGCTACTTCTACACGATCGCTTAATTGATTTCGTGCTGTAAGCACTAACACTGGAATCTTAGGAGTTTTTTGCGCCAGTTCAGCTAATAGGCTTACTCCATCCTCTGTGGTGTGGGGAAAGGAGAGGTCTAGAACAATAATATCAGGTGTATGAGACGAAATGCTTCTTCTTGCAGCTGTTGGGTTTGTCGTAACTTCCACTTCAAAACCCCAAATAATCGCTTCGCTTTTGATCTGCTCTGTCAGTACCTCATCATCATCAACTACCAGTAACCGACCCGATCCAATTTTGAGATCGGCAATTGCTTCTGTTGTGAATGGTTTACTTGTCACAATTTGCTCTAGTTGTCCAAGTAAGTTCTTAAGTTGTCGTGCCTCATTCTCACCCGGAGAATCTAACCGTAGCAGCTGTTCGATCTGCTGCGCTACTTCTGAGCCTTTTGGTAAACCAAATGAACCCAGTGAGCCAATCAAGGTATGAGCTTTCGCCCGGGCTGAGGAATGCAGTTCTTGATTTAGATTTCCGGTGGAGAGTTGGGCGATCGCTTCCTTGAACACTATGATTTGCATTTCCCAACTCTTTAAAAATTTCACCCATATCTCTTGCATTATTGCCTGCACTTTGGTTTGAGCTTGGAACTTGTCTGCTGGAGCAACGGGAGCCGAATGCGATCGTGCTTCTACAGGCTTCACTTCCTCTGGAGACATCCTTGTAGAGGGGAAATCTTCTGGTAGTGCTTTCAGCCGATAGCCCAATCCATACACAGTTTCTATCAAGTTTGTACTCATTCCGGCTGTTTTGAGCTTCTGCCGCAGACCTTTGACTTGAGTATAAACGGCTTCCTCTTGGGGAAATTCTCCGCTAGGCCAGATATGATCGAGGATGGCACTCCGGCTGAAGATTCGCTGAGGATTACGTAGGAAAAGCTCTAATATGCTGTATTCTTTCGGAGTTAGGTGTACAAAAGTTCCCTCATAAGTCACTTGGTAAGCATCCGGGTAAAGTTGAAGCTTTTCCCAAGTCAACACCGTAGTTAACTTAGAATTGCCTCTTCGCAGTAATGCTTGAATCCTCGCGATTAATTCTAATAGTTTGTAAGGTTTGACGACGTAATCATCGGCTCCTGCTTCTAAACCCATTACCCGATCGCTACTGTCTTCCTTTCCACTCAACAGTAAAATTGGTATTTGTGAACCCTGCGATCGCAGTTTCCGACAAATACTAATTCCATCCAGATTAGGAAGCATAATATCAAGCACAATTAGGTCGTAGTGAAAGGCTTGCGCCAGTTCCAAACCCATTTGACCATCCCCTGTTGTCTCAACAGTGTAGTGATGGGTACTGAGTTCTTGCGCTAACACATAGGCTGTCGTTTCATCATCTTCTACTAGTAAAATTTTCATCGGAAGTTACCTAGAAACTTTTATTCTCGCTCGGAAGAAGTAGTTAATATTTCAGGTTTGCACTGTTTAATCCGAAATGTAATTCCTTTAGCTCCCTCCTGTTGTAAATCTTCCAAGTAGCCAACTTTAGCAGAAGCAGCTTCCTGAATACTAGTAAAAGGCCCAAAGTAATAACTACAGGCTGGTAATAATGTAATAATTTCTACCCACCAGCCAAACTCAGTTTTCTCTGGTTTTGTAAGGTTTGTTAAAAGCATGATAGATTCTTTAAGTATTCTATAAAAGGGATTTCAAGTTTTTTAAGGACAAGGAAGCAGCATTAGCTTTTACTAAGTCTCTGTAGTGACTCAAGGTAGTGGTGGTTTCTAAGTTACCTAAAACGCGATCGCAATTAGGTATCTCTTGATAACAACGCCTACAAAACCAATAAACTCCTGTTGAGCGAATGTGACGAAGTAAAGTATTAGAACAACAAGGGCAAGTAGAAAATAACATTAATAATCAGATGCGCTGAAACATTTAAGACCTTATGGGATAATTTTGAGGAAATTTTGAGGCTCAAAAGCTTTTTAAGCATTTTTAGAGAATCTAAAAGATTTCAATCCCAGCGCCAGCAATATTTGTAAGCTTCCGATTGCAACTAAGTAGTCCTGTGAAAAAATTATTTAATAGTAACAGTTTATAAATATATGTAAACTTACTTTAAATGACATTTCTTATATCCTCTGTATTTGAGTAAGATTCATTAGTAAAATAGTAATAGCTATGGGGTTCATGATTAGGAATCACTCCATTAACCACCAAACCCAGCACATTCTGATTAGACTTTTCCAAAAGCTCTTTAGCAAAAGTAGCACTAGCAGAATCAACTACACCAGGTCGCGCCACAAACAAAAGACCATCTGCCTTTTTACCCAAAATCAACGCATCAGCAGCCACATTTAACGAAGGCGCATCAATAATCACCAAATCATATAGGACTGTCAACTCATCAATTAACAAAGAAATTCTTTGAGAATCAAGCAAAGCCATAGGATTAGGTGGAATAACTCCACAAGTCAGCACATCCAAATTAGGCATTACCTCCCTAATTACCGTCCTTAGTTCTGTTTGTCCGACAATAGCATTACTCAAACCCGCCTGATTAGTCAAATCCCAAATCCGATGCTGCACAGGATGGTGCATATCAGCATCCACCAATAACACCTTACGTCCCACTTGCGCCACAGCTACCGCTAAATTCGCGGATACCGTAGACTTACCCTCTTGAGGAATGGAACTACTCACCACAATAGTTTTTAGCTCTCTATCAGAACTCAAAAACCGCAAATTCGCTTGTAGCATCCGGTAAGCAGCACTAATAGGAGTATGCAAATCGTCTTTTACTACAATCTTTGGGGTTGGTCGCTCTAAATCTTTGTTATTAGGCTTATCCTTCCAGAAGAAATTACCCTTAGCAATTTTATCCGGTTTTTTCAATGCTGGAATTACCACCAGCAAAGTTAATCCAAAACATTCTTTTGCTTCTTCAACTGTTTTCAAAGATTTATCTTGCGATTCTAAAAACAAGGCGGTAGCCATACCTAGCAAGCTACCCAACAGAACACCTGAAATAATCAATAACTTCTTCCGAGAAGTAATAGGTTCTTGAGGAACTTCAGGCGCTTCTATAATACGTGCATTACCTACATT
>JBAVZX010000259.1:0-2513 GCA_049589015.1 Phormidium sp.
ATTTTAAAGGTTGTTGTCCATACCTTTGAAGAAATCGATCGATCCTCCTGCATGATTCGGATTATCTCAGCCCGTAAAGCTAATTTCAATGAAACACAAGCTTATCAAGAGAGAAAATTATGAAATCAGAGTACGATTTTTCCCAAGCCGAACAAGGCAAGTTTTATCATCCAGATGCTAAATTTCATTATCCAATTTATCTCGAACCAGATGTAGAACAGTTCGTCACTAAAATTGCTGAAAATAAAAACATTGACGTGCAAGTTTTGGTCAATGAATGGCTGAGAAATAACATTAAGTTAATTCAAAGTATTGAGTAATTTTGAAAGCTGGTTTATGGAGCCTATATCCTAACTAATTTAGAGAAAAGAAAGGGAGTTAAATAAAATGACAACTAATAAATCAATGACAATTGCAATAAAATCCCTTTATGAACAGGATCTTTGTCTGTGGTTAGAGACAAATATAAACTTATTAAAGGAGGGAAAATTTGCCGAAATAGACTTAGAAAATCTCTTAGAGGAACTGGAATGTATGGTAAGAAGTGAGAAAAATGCTTTAAAGAGTAACTTAAGGGTACTTCTTATGCACTTACTCAAGTATAAATATCAACAAGAAAAACGAACAAATAGCTGGTTGTACACTATTAGAGAACATCGTATAAGACTACGAGATACCTGCAAAACTAGTCCAAGTTTATATGATTTCATTGAAGAGGTTTTTAATGAATCTTATCAAGATGCTAGGGAATTAGCAGCAGGTGAAACAGGTTTATCTATTAAGATATTTCCCCCAGAATCTCCTTTTACTATGGAAGAAGTTCTGAATCCTGATTTTTTACCTTCTGATAACGATCGTCCTGAAAATATTGAATAGTTTTTCTGTGCGATCGCTTTTTTCCATGTTCTAGCACTTACCCAAGATATAGGGATTTTACCTTCTTTTTATTTCCAATGTTATTATTATATAGTTGGGGTATTTCTAAAACAATGATTGCCAATCAAAGTCCTAATTACATTTCTCCTGAAGAGTATCTAGAAGGAGAGGAACTCAGCCAAATAAAACACGAATATATTAATGGACAAATATACGCAATGGCAGGTGCTAGTGATGCTCATGTTACCATTTCAGGAAACTTATTTGCAATGTTAAGAAATCATGTCCGAGGTAGTAGCTGTCGTGTCTATATGGCAGACATGAAAGCTTATATTGAAACAGTTAATATCTTTTACTATCCTGATGTGATGGTAACTTGTGATGCTAGAGATCGAGCATTTCAAAATCATAAAAAATATCCTTCTTTAATTGTCGAAGTTTTATCCCAAAAAACTGAAGCGTTCGATCGAGGTGATAAATTTACCGACTATCAACAATTAGAAACTCTCCAAGAATACGTTTTAATTAGCCAAAAGCGCCAACGTATAGAATGTTTCCGCCGCAATGCTGAAGGTTTTTGGGTATTGCAAACATACAATCAAGGCAGTGAAATTAATCTAGCAAGCATCGACTTTCGCACTAGCATTGATACTTTATATGAAGATGTGATTTTTGGAAATAATGAATTAGAAAAATAATTGAATTATGAAATATCTAAACATACAGGAAACCGATGTAACACTAACAGAAATTGTTGATGAAATTGCTGCTAACCAGTCTGAGGTTGTTATTACCCGTAATGGTTTACCAGTAGCTCGTATTGTTCCTTATTCAGTTTCTGCTTCGCCTACAAAACATTATCCTTTGCGGGGAATGCCAATTACAATTTCTGCGGATTTTGATGAACCGATGTCTGAACTTTTTTGAATTAGGTAAAAACAGGGTTTTTCTTATTAGTACAAACGAGCGAGCCTTATCTGTACACCTTTGGGAGACGTTACAGCTTGTTAAGTAAAATTACTCAATATTAAATATTGTTTGGACTTAGTAAAATATTCACCGTTTATCCAGGGAATTACGTAGATTAGACGATAAATTTGCTACGCAATTTTTGGGATTCAATTTTTATGTTTACTAAAGCAATTCGGTTTGCCAGGTCTATTTCCGAGTCAGCTAAGGACTTTTCCTTTGCAGCACACAAAAGCACTGTATTCAATGGTTTAGCTCTAATGGTAACTTGCGGTATCGGTGCTGCACTACCCACCCCTGCTCAAGCTGCATCTTTTACTGGTTTTGGATGTATTGATGATGCTGCTTGCCAGTCCTATCTTTCGTTTTGGAGCGGACACATTTCAGGTAACTCTTTTTCTACAGAGTTTGTTCACTCTATACCAGATACACGGATATCTCCTAGCGTCTTCTCTGGTAGCCCAACAATAGCAGATTCTTTCTTAAAGAGCGAATCATACGGAAGCACTAGTGGTTATGCTTCTATAGAGACAGGATTAGGATTGGGAATCATAAAGGCTAAAGTTGAAGCATCAGCTTTAGCAATTGCTCAGGACAATGAAGATAAATACTACCCAGGATTAAATGCTAAGGCTAGTAGTATGGTGTATTTACAATGGGGTGACACC
>JBAVZX010000260.1:0-3859 GCA_049589015.1 Phormidium sp.
TACTCTTTAATTGCCTCGGTATTGATCAAGATATCGTGATAGGCAGCACGTTTACCGTCTGTGGTTTTGCATAATCCCTGAGCGATAATTGCGACTAGGGATTCTGCGATCGCTACTTTCATTGAGGATTGTTCTTCTGCCGAGTATAGGTTGAGAATCCGCTCAATAGTTTTCACAGCACTGTTGGTGTGCAGCGTACCTGCGACTAAGTGACCTGTTTGGGCAGCTTTTAGCGCCGTGTTAACGGTTTCTTTGTCGCGCATTTCACCGACTAGAATCAAGTCTGGGTCTTCCCGCAAAGCTGCTTTCAAGGCGTTGTCAAATTTACGGGTATGTTGTCCGACTTCGCGGTGCTTAATCAAGGACATTCGACTGGTATGCACAAACTCGATCGGGTCTTCGATCGTGATAATGTGCTTAGCCATGTTCTTGTTGATGTAATCGATCATCGCTGCCATCGTGGTGGATTTACCCGATCCAGTTGGCCCTGTCACCAAGATCAAACCTTTGTGGTAATGGCAGATATCTTTAAACACTGGAGGCAAATTTAACTGCTCCATTGACAAGATATTGTTTGGAATTAAGCGCATTACCAAAGCTGGGCCTTTCATCGAGCCGAAAACGTTGATCCGGGCGCGGGAGAATTCATACTGGGTTACGCCGTCAAAATCCAGAGATTCTTCAAATTTCTCAATCTCCTCGTCGCTCATTACCTCCTGTAGCCAACTCATAAAGGTGGGGTAATCAGTTTCGGGGTAATCGGTAGGGTTGATGTCACCCCGCTTACGGAAACGGGGCTTTTCTCCGACTCCAGCATGAATATCGGAAATTCCGTTTTCAAAAGCCTTTTTCACTACTTCTGCTAACGTAGGTTGTCCTGGCGAAGGGCCAAAACCATTGCTAGGTGATGCGACTGAAGCTACTTGTGCTGGTGTCGCTGGTGGTGCCATTGGTGGCGGGGGAGTTTGCTGTGCTCTCGGGGCTGCTGATGGTGGTGCGGCAGGCGGTGCAGAGGGGGGGACTGTTTGTGTTGGTGCTGATGATAGTGGTTGTGTTGCTTGTGTTGCCCCGGCACCCTGCATCCGCGCCACTTGCTGTGTTGCCCCTGCGCCTGGGGTGCGAGGAGGGACACCTGGGTTAGTTGGTGGTACTCCTGGGTTTCTAGCACCTGGAGGCAAGGGCATGGTTTCATCTGTATACCGCTGGGCTGCTCCGGGAGTTCCTTGTGCGGGTGGCACTCTCCTGGCAGCAGGCGGCACTCCTCCGGGAGGAAGGGGGCGAGAACCGGGTGGAGGAGGCATTGGTGGGCGGTTTGAATCTGTCATAAGTCTCTTGGATTTACGAGAGTAGGAAACTTTGGTCTTGGGATAGAGCCGACAGCCCATATCTCTTCTATATGAAGTTTTCCCAAAAATTGCTGCTGAGCAACATTAAATTATAAAGATTAGGTAAAGTTCCTCAAGAAATTTTATGAGAACAACTATTACGAAGTATAAGAAATGTTAAGAAGATTGTTTCCCCATGATTCCTTGGTTGTCTGGGAACTAGCTTTACCGCCCGGTCTACCTGTAGAGAGATGCTAATAAGAGGTAGGACTTTTAAATTTAATGGTTTATCAAGATATTGATCGGAAATTTTTCGACGGTTTTGCAGGAACATAAATGGCAACTAATGAATGTAAAGTTTGTTGAAGGATCGCTCATCTTCATTAAAACTTTACTATATACTTAAAACCACCTGGTAAACAAACTGGGATGCACAGTAAGAGATTTTAGCCAAGTCCAATAATTTGAGATTACTCAAGGAGAGATGGGTATGGTTTTAGCAAAAAGCCTCGACTCAACCAAGTCTTATTCATTTGGCACAATTAAAAGCTTTTTGATTTGGACGTTTACGTTATCGGTGTGCTTGCTGGTAGTGGGTTTCCCGATTGTGATGTTAATGGTGCTTGTGGGATCTGTGTTGTCGATCGCGTTGCAATCGATCATGCCAGTTAGTGCAGTTTTGTTAGTTGCAGGCGGTTTAATTGGATTAAATGTGTTAACCATTATTGCTGGTGCAGCCATGCTTTCTTTTAAAGGAGTGAATCCCCAAGAGGTATCTTGGTTAAATTGGCTGCGTGGAGATGAAAATCCAAGTCATAGTTCTGTGTATGCAGCTTGTCCTTTGACTTGTGATGTTGAGTCTTCCATCTAAGGACCCTAGCTAGCCGTTCCTGATAGCGGTTCTAAGGCCCGGTAGCAGCCGGGTTTTTTCATGGGAAAAAGCAGAAGGCAGAAGGTAGAGGGGAGAAATTAGAAGGTACGAGGCAATTAATCAAGTCAATAGTCACCTTGGCAGTTGCTATAAGATATACGATCGGGTAATTAACCGATGTAATTAACTTAGGATTTTTATGCCTGAATCTCTCTACAAAGTCTGTATTATTTTAGGAACGCGACCAGAAGCGATTAAATTAGCTCCAGTAATTCAACAGTTTAAGCGATCGCCTGCTTTTGAGACACAAGTGGTGTTAACAGGACAGCATCGGGAGATGGTAGAACAAGTGATGCGCCTGTTTGAAATTAATGCCGATCGCGATTTAGCAATTATGCAACATCAGCAAACGCTTACGGATATTACTTGTCGCAGTTTATCAGGATTAGAAGATTTATTTAAGGAAGTACAGCCTGATTTAGCGATCGTTCAAGGAGATACGACCACTGCTTTTGCTGCCGCATTAGCCGCCTTTTACCAAAAAATTCCCATTGGTCATGTAGAAGCGGGATTAAGAACTGATGACCTATTTAATCCCTATCCAGAAGAAGCAAATCGACGGTTAATTTCCCAGATTACCCAATTACATTTTGCGCCGACTGCTTTAGCAGTGGAAAATTTGCAACGTTCGGGAGTGGTAGGCGAAATTCACCAAACTGGAAATACTGTAATTGATGCGTTATTAACTGTAGCCCAGCAAAATCCTAGTTATAATATTCCGAATTTGGATTGGCAGAAATATCGTACCTTATTAGCAACAGTTCATCGTCGAGAAAACTGGGGTGAACCTCTAAAAGATATTGCCAAAGGGTTCTTATTAATTTTAGAGAAATTTCCCGACACAGCTTTATTATTACCCCTACATCGTAATCCCACAGTCCGAGAACCTTTAAAGGAAATTTTGGGTAATCATCCGCGAGTTTTTCTGACAGAACCTTTGGATTATAGAGAATTAGTTGCAGCGATTCAGGGTTGTTATTTGTTATTAACTGATTCTGGTGGGCTTCAGGAAGAAGCGCCGAGTTTGGGGAAACCAGTATTGGTTTTACGTGAAACTACGGAACGCCCAGAAGCGATCGCCGCTGGGACAGCAAAATTAGTTGGTACTGATGCCGATCGCATCTTCAGTACTACTACTGAATTACTGTGTAACCAAGCCGCTTACCAAACAATGGCAACAGCCGTCAACCCCTTTGGGGATGGTCATGCAGCAGAACGTATTATAAAAATAGTCGAAAACTACTCTCAAAAAGTTTCCCGCACTGGCTAAAACTTTTTTTTGCTTTAAATAGAGGATTTTTCTCATAAATTAGCTACTCCCTTACCTTTGAGAAGGTGGGGAGAAAATATTAATATTTTCCCAATTACCCTAACTTTATTTAATTGTTAAAGGTTCTCATAAAAACCACTAAATTTTGCAGTAATTTGCCAAGTCTACACAATTTTCATAAATAAGTTTATGCAATCTTCACAAATAAGTAGAAATAATAGCCAGAATTTCAAAGAATTCATGAAGATAGGGATAATAATTAGCGAAATTACTTACGGTTCGCTAAAGTACAGTTAATAAATACGTAATAAATCCAGGTGTTCTCTTATAAAT
>JBAVZX010000261.1:0-7342 GCA_049589015.1 Phormidium sp.
GTTTCTAAGCCAATAAATTCCGGTTTTACAGATTCTGTTTCCTGCTGCAAGCTAGTTACAGCAGTTTCGTTGATTAACTGAACAGCTTGAATTTTCTCCAGAGTTTCCGCCAATTGTTGATTGACAGTTGACTGCAAACGGTTGATTAAGGTCTGGGAAAATTCTGTAACAATTTGTTGTTGTTCAATTAATAGTTCTGGATCAATTAATCCTTGTTGTTGTTGTTCTAGCTGCTGAATTTGATTTAATAATACTTGTCGTTGTTTCTGCAATAAGGCAATTTCTGTCTGTAACGATTCCGGTAATAGCGCCCGATCGCCTTCTGCATCAGTTTGCTCAAACAAAATTTGGTAACTGGCGATTTCTGCGGCTTGAGTTTCCCCACCAGTACCTTGTACGATTAATTGTTCCTGCCATCTTTGCAGCTGTTGGCGAACTCGCTCTAACATTTGCCGATCGGCATTACCATCTCCCACCAACCAACTAAAGCGGGATTTACTATCTTTGCTAAGTACTGCATCAATCTCAGCAATCAGTGCTTGGATTTTAGCTGTTTGGAACGTCATTCGATTTTAGAGTTTAGATTTTAGATTTTAGATTGAAAAACCGATTCTTTCAGGCTTTGCTTCTGTGCGCCAATTCCACGTTGTTAATCTTAATTTACTTACTAGTTACAATCAAGATGCTAGTGCCAGAACGCAGAAGGCTCCAAGGCATAAGGCATAAGGAAACAAGGCTTTTTCACTTGTATTTCGGAAATTCCTGAAACTTAACTGTGAAGTTGCCCAGTCGGTAAATTTCTTGGGTTGTCCGGTTGTTATTTACCATAAATTGCTAAAAGATGCAAGAATATACTCAGGGCGGCGCTCAAGAGCGATCGCTACAAAACTAATCATCGCGTAATTTTTCGTGATAATCTCTATAAAGTGCTGGAATAGTACTGATCGTGTCAGTTTTAGACACCAAACCATAGTTCTTTAGGAACTCCTGTTCCCCCAAGATACTGTGGTCTATCTTAAATCAAGCAAGAGGACTCCCGCTACACCTGTTCGCGTAGCGTACCAGAGGGAGACTAATTCTCTTCACAAATAAACCAACCGTAGGGAGACATTCTTGAGTAATCAATGTTAGGTTTAAATTGGCTGTCTCAATGGAGTCTGCTCACAAAAACCAACTGTCCGGGACTCTTTTCCCAGCCAAAGACGCGAACAGTACGGTAGGGCATACCGGATTTCAAGCCTGTGGAAAGTGCGTAAGACTGTTTAATGTAAAGATTAAACAGCATCGCTCGATGAATCAGGAATCCCCCGCTACATTGCTTAGCAATTTGCCGTGGGAGTGTCAATAGTTATGATTGATTTGCCGTCCTACTAAATCTGATAGTATGTCAACTTATCAGCGTACTAAAATCTAATCGGCTCCTATTGATCTTTAGTTTATTTACTCAACATAGTCTTAGTGAAAGAATGGTCTGATGGAAGACCGACACCATTTTCTAATCCGTTCAACGCTTTTTTTCCAAGGATTACCAGAAGGTACCGTTGAAAAAGCTACAGCCCACCTCGTTACCCGCAGTCATCCAGCAAACCAAGTGATTTTGCTAGAAAATGACTGGGGGAGTTCAGTTTACTTCATTCTCGAAGGTTGGGTGAAAATCCGCACCTACAACCTAGAAGGTAAAGAAGTAACCCTAAATATTTTGGGGAAAGGAGAAATTTTTGGTGAAATGGCAGCACTTGATGAAGTGCCTCGTTCCACCGATGTTATTACTCTGGCTCCCACAATAATCGGCAATATGCCTGCTCAGGATTTTGTCCAGTTAATTTATACTGAGCCAATGGCAGGAGTTCGTCTGGCACAATTGATGGGGCGACGTTTGCGCCAAGTTAATCGCCGACTCCGGTTAAGAGAATCTGATAGTATGTCACGAGTAGCAGACACCATACTATTCTTGGCAGATGGACAGGGAAAACAAACTACTGAAGGAGTGGAAATACCTAACCTGCCGCACCGAGAATTGAGTAGTCTGAGTGGACTAGCAAGAGAAACTGTGACCAGAGTATTGACGAAGCTAGAAAAGAAAGGCTTAATTAGGCGGGATCAAGACATTCTGAGAATTCCTGACATTAATGCCTTGGAAAAAATGATTGTGTGAAGTACTCCAACTAAACTGCCTTATAGTTTGGATCTTCTAAAAATAACTCAAAAATGGCAATTTGCATGAGTGAATCTTTCAAAGATCCCGCAGATGAAGATGCTGGTAAATCAGGCTCTCCAACTCCATTAGCTCAACCTCAAGTGTCAACTGGACCCTTGGCATTGGTGGAAACCGCATTTTTAGCCAGTACTGCCAGCTTAATTTGGTTAGTTAATTTTTACTTTCCTTTAGGCCCAGTACTGCGAATCTTTTTCCCAGTCCCCATTGCTTTAGTTTACCTGCGTTGGGGAGCAAGAGCCGCTTGGATGTCTGCTTTGGTTTCTGGTTTATTATTATCAGTGTTGATGGGGCCGCCTCGCAGCATTCAGTTTTTCATTCCCTTTGGTTTGTTGGGTGTGCTGCTAGGTGCTTGTTGGCGGCGCAGAACTAATTGGGCAGTATCAATTTTTCTCGGGGCACTCTTAGGCAGCATCGGCTTCTTTTTCCGATTTTGGCTGCTTTCCGTCCTCTTGGGGGAAGATCTTTGGGTTTATGGGATTACTCAAGTCACAAATTTTTTAGATTGGGTATTCCTCAAACTGGGGTTACTGATAGAACCAAGTATATTTTTGATTAATGTAATTGCGATCGCAATGGTCTTCCTCAGTAACTTAGTCTACCTATTCGTCGTTCATATCGCTTCCTGGCTACTACTACAACGCTTAGGCAACCCCATCCCCCAACCTCCCCATTGGCTACAAGTAATTTTAGATTATGAAGAGTAGGCAAGGGGCTGGGGACTGGGGACTTGGTATTGGGTACTGGGTACTGGGAGATAGAGGAATTTTCTTAACTCAAAATTCAAAACTTAAAACTTTCCTAGTCCCCAGTCCCTAATCCCCAATCCTCTTGATTAAAACTATGATTAAAATTTATACACAAGTAGAACAGGGGAAACGTTGGTTGCAAAGGTATCGAGGTTGTCAACCTGTGTTTACTTGTGTGTTGGGATTTACGGAAACTGGGTTAATTCCAGGGATTTCTGCGGCTGGGGCGACTCCTGGCGATCGCAAATATACCGCCTTAGCAGATGCAGAATTTTTATATCATGGCCCTTCACCTAACCCAAAATATCCCTTACCACCATTGCACGCAGGTGCTTCTCCAGTGTTAATTTCCCGTGCTGTGGTTGAGTCTCTTTCTTTACCTTTATATATATTTAATGCAGGTTTACTGCAACCACCACCGATCCCAACTATTGATTTACGAGGTCAAGCGGCTAATTGTTTGAGCACAGGAAAAGCCCTCGATCTAGCTGTAGTAAAAAGTTTGCTAGATCAAGGGTTAGTTTGGGGAGAAAAGTTAGCCACGCTACATCCATCCAGTTGGATAATTTTCAGCGAATGTGTAGTTGGCGGAACTACTACTGCATTGGCAGTGCTAACTGGTTTAGGTTTTGCCGCTGTTGGTAAAGTTAACAGTAGCCACCCGGAATGTAATCACCAACAAAAGTGGACTGTGGTACAACAGGGACTAAAAGCGGCTGGTTTACTAAATTTTGACAAATTTCCGTCTGCTTTGGGGGCGCTGCAATTAGTAGCAGCAGTGGGCGATCCGATGCAAATTGTGGTTGCGGGAATGGCGATCGCAGCTAGTAGAACTTCAGGGGTAATGCTGGCTGGAGGAACCCAAATGCTAGCTGTTTATGCCTTAATTCAGGCTATAGCAACAGAATATTCTTTACCTTGGCAACAGGAACAAATCGTCGTCGGTACAACTCGCTGGGTAGCAGAAGATGCTACAGGTGACACAGTAGGTTTAGCTCAAATAGTTGGTTCAGTTCCTTTACTGAGTAATAACTTCAGTTTTGCCAGTTCTTGCTATGAAAAATTACGAGTTTATGAGCAGGGATACGTCAAAGAAGGCATAGGAGCAGGTGCAGCTTGTATTGCAGCTGAGCTTTATGGAGAGTGGAATCATAGCCTACTTCTCCACGCTGTCGAACTTTTAGCAGCACGGTTAGGTTGCAATCCGTAAAATTGCACCGTCAGAGCTTAGTACACTCTTTTGGACAGTAATTGTTCTTCTAAAGCCGCAATTCGGTTGTATGCTGCTGTTAGTTGTGCTGTCAGGCGTTGAATTTGGATTTCTGGCCCTAACTCTTTTTCCCGATTTGCTGTGTTCGAGTCTGAGTAGCTGTTATCTATCAAAATATCTTTATGTGCTAAGGCAGCATCTACTCTAGTCAAACTACTGTATGATGGGCGTTCTCCGACTCGACCAACAAAGCGATCGGTATCCTTTGGGGTGGATTGCTTCATTTCTGACAAAATTTCCCCCATTCTCGCATTTAATTGTTCCACTAGTCCACAGAGGGTATCTATCTTCTCATTCATTCCACTCACTTGATTTTTGATCGAATCCATCTTATACCCCTATTTTATTCAGCCTATCTTCATATCCTACAGAATAAATTCTTTAACTTTCACTAGCTTACGAATCATTTAACTTTTCCCTAAGATCACCTTAAGAAATATTTCTCTTTGCTGGCGATCGCCAGTCACCAAACCAGATCATCCCCAAGGAATTATGTTAACTTAATTAAACTAGTTAGTTTGTTTGCTGCCAAGGCAAATTCAAGGTCAATTAAACATCCTTATTGACAAAAAACCTCTTTGTAGAAATTAAGTAGCAAAATTGCCAATTTGAAGTTAAATGAAGCGACGCGATTTTTTATTAGGTACTGGTACTCTAGCAATTTCAGGTTTATTCACTGGTTGTAGTAAGCAACAGGCAAGTTTAAGAATTCGACTACTCAAAGATTCTGTTCCACCGCAGCTATTAAATGAATTTCGCCAGAAATTTCAGCAGATAGGTGAATTAGATTTAACCATAGAAGCACAACTGATTAAGTTATTTGCAAGTTTACAAGAAAAACCAAAATCTCAGAATTGGTGGTCAAAACTTCCTTTGCCCGCAGCGAGAGAAACAGAGAGTCAATTCGCTGATTTAGTTACTTTAGGAGATTATTGGTTAGCAGCTGCGATCGACCAAAAGCTAATTCAACCCTTAGATCCCGATCAATTGCAGAAATGGGAACAATTACCTCTGCAATATCAGCGATTAGTGCGCCGCAATCAACAGGGAAATATTGACTTAAAAGGACAAGTTTGGGGTGCGCCTTATCGTTGGGGTACGACAATGATTGTTTACCGTCGGGATATATTTAAAGCTAAAGGTTTCCCGCCGCCTCAAGATTGGGATGATTTGTGGAGAACGGAATTGCGCGATCGCATTTCTTTGCTTGATCAATCAAGAGAAGTCATCGGTTTAACCTTGAAAAAAATCAATCCCCAAAACTCTTACAACACTCAACAATTAGATAAAATCCCTCAGCTTAAATCAGAACTGAAAGCACTCGCTCAACAGGTAAAATTCTATAGCGATAATACCTATTTACAACCCTTGATTTTGGGAGACACTTGGGTAGCTGTGGGTTGGTCTACAGATATTTTGCCAGCAATTCAACGTCAACCAAACACTATTGGAGCAGTAATTCCCCTGTCGGGAACCTCTCTTTGGGCAGATTTATGGGTACGTCCGACTAAAGCTAATCATAATTTTAGTTTGGCCAGGGATTGGATTGATTTTGGTTGGCAACCAGAAATCGCAGCTTTATTCTCACGCTTTGGTAAAGCTGCTTCACCAATTTTTGCTGGCGAAAAGCTGGAAGAATTACCAAAAAGTATCCGCAATAAAAATTTACTTTTCCCCTCACCAGAAGTTTACCAAAGAAGCGAATTTCTCTTACCTCTTTCCCCAAAAGCAAAGCAGCAATACTTAAATTTGTGGCAAGAAATTCGGTTTCAAGGATTAGGTTTAGGCGATCGCAAAGGCGGAGGCGCATAATTACCAAAACTTTCCACCCACAAATTGCAATTGATCGGGTTTACAGCATAGTCACATCTATAAGCTGCTAAATTTTCTAATTGGGGATTTAGTACTTCCACATTGTATCTATCCGAACGGGAATAAGTACCAAAATGATTGACAAATGCGTATTTTTCTAAATAATTTAGTGAATTCCAAATTTGGCGATTTACTATTAAATATACCCGTCTTTCTCCGGGACAAGTAAACCAAAAATCTAACAACATACCACCAAATCTTTGGGCAGCCCACCAAATACTAGGTGGTGTAAAATGAGTTTGGGAAATCTCATTTTGTGTGACTGGTTTAGGACAGATATCTTTTTGTATTCTTTGCTCAAATCTCTCTCGATATTGCCCCTGTACTGGTTGCCAATTTAAAGTCAATAAAAGGAAAAATAGCCAAAAAGTTAGATTTTTCCGGTAAAATTTAACTAATAATTGCGCCATCATAAGCTGTTTTGGTAAATTACTTGTAATAAAGTTTAAACTGCTAAAGTCGTTACTACAAGAATTTCGCTTTACTCCCAGAGTCGGCGGCGACTTGGCCCATTTAATCGTTGATGGGTATCATTTAAAAGAGAGGGAATATGCAAATTTTCGGGACAACGAGGGAGACATTCACCGCAGGAAGTACAACGGTTAGCTTTAACTCCAGGAAACCAATGTCCAGCATTTTCAAACATTCGATAACGATATTCACCATAATCTGTCATATCGTAAGCAACCGCAAGATTTCGCAATCGTAAAACTTCGGGAATGTTAATATTTTCGGGACAAGGGAGACAAGCATAACACTGGCTACATTTGTCTATTCCCAGAATAGCTGATTGATGGATTTGCAGACCTTCTAAAACTTTTAATTCCTCAGTTGTGAGCGGGTAATCTTGATCTGCTATACTTAAAGGCCGAGATAGTTCGGCGGAATTAGCTGCACCTAAACTCAGGGTAGTAATGCGGCGATCGTTCAACAAAAACCGATAATTCAAAGCTAAAGGAGAGAAAGGCGCACACAAATCTTTTAACTTTGTTGGTGGAGAAAACAACCGTCCGCCCTTATCAGCAGGTGAGATAATGAAAACGCCTAAATCCTTTTGTGATGCTAATTCTACTGCGGCGGCGTTGTGTTGGAAGAAGTAATAATAATGCAGATTGACAAACTCAAATAAACCAGAGTCGATCGCCTTAACAATCAATTCTAAACAGCCGTGAGTCGAAAAACCAAAATGCCGTACTTGACCATCTGCAATAGCTTGATGCACCGCTGAAATACAAC
>JBAVZX010000262.1:0-1561 GCA_049589015.1 Phormidium sp.
TTGTCAAACTGGTAGATATGGCCCTGTTCCTTTAATTTTGATTGATCGCCCAGGTGGTGATTATTGGACAGACTGGGATCGATATGTAGAAAAGCATTTGGTCAACCGTGGATTAGTCAATCCAGAAGATCGCAGCGTCTACACAATTACAGACGATCTAGATGTAGCTTGTGAAGCGATTACCAGTTTCTATCGAGTTTATCACTCTAGTCGTTATGTTGGAGAACAATTCGTCGTTCGTCTCAAGTCCGAACTCAAAGATTCGGATGTTGAGTGGTTAAACGAGAATTTTTCTGACATTCTGGTGAAAGGGCGAATTGAAAAAACCGCAGCTTTCCCACAAGAGACAGGCGACGAAACCTTTGATTTACCTCGTCTGGCAATGTATTTTAATCAACGTGACTTGGGAAGACTTTATCAGATGATTGCCGCTATTAATCGCATGAATCTTTCTTCTCCAGAGTCGGAACATCCCGAACGTAAGTAAAGAGGGGGAAGAGACAAAGGTTAAGGGGAAAAGGGTTGGTAACTGCTGGGTTCGATTCTTAAAAGTTTGTTCCCTGTTCCCTGTTTCCTCCCTTCCCTCACAAATTCCACAATAGAGAGAATTGGGTAACACTAGCAGGGTAATATTTCCGAGAAATTACGTAACTTAGCCAAAAATTTTTCTTCATGTTCAGCAATCTTGACCAAGACAAGTGATTGAGATATTTGCGAGAGTAATAATAACAAGCTGATAAGTGACACTAAAAATTTAAAGTGTCCCCAAGGCTGTCACCTCTTGATTTCTTTGGTTCTAACTCCTATGTCTAACAAACAAGCTAAAATTAAATTTCCTGTCTGGCGTTTTCTCAATCAGCCTCTCTTTAGTTCTAAAACTAAATTAGTATTAAATCCTTATAAATTCTGGTACTTTTACAGAATTGACTTATTAGAACGCTGCTTGGCTAAAAAGTGCGAATCCGAGGGTCGTCATTATAATTAAAATTTATTGGGGGGGTGATGGGGAGAATTAAATTTCACCTTTACTTTTCCTTGTGGCTTCTGCCTTTTAATCGCTCAGTACCAAGTTATCTCGGTGAACTACGGTTTCTGCACCTGTGTAGCCCAAAATTGCCGTAATTTCGGCTGATTGACGACCTTGAATTTTTTGCAGTTCGCTACTACTGTAGTTAACAATACCTCTAGCAATTTCTCGACCTGTAGGATCGCATAATTGCACGGCATCAGAGGCGTGAAATTCGCCTTCTACTTGGGTAATTCCGGCGGCTAATAGAGATTTTCCGGCTTTGGCGATCGCACTTACCGCTCCCTGATCCAGGTAAATTTTACCAGAAGTAACTAAACCGTAAGCTATCCAACGTTTGCGAGCATTACTATGTTGAGGTTGCGGTTCAAAATGGGTGCCTATTGCTTCTCCGGCTAAGATTTTCTCCAGATTTCCAGGGTTTTTGCCTTCTGTAATTACAGTGCGAACACCAGCAGCAGTAGCGATGCGGGCGGCGGCAATTTTAGTTACCATACCACCAGTGCCCCATTGAGAGCCTGGATCGCCTGTTTG
>JBAVZX010000263.1:0-1696 GCA_049589015.1 Phormidium sp.
CAAATTCTTCTAATCTGCGATCGCCACTATACCAACCTGGACTATAATTTAACTTCCGATCGTCACTAACAATCCAAGCTTCGCCAAAATTCCAATGAATATGTTTACATAATAAATCCAAAGTAACTGCTAAAGCTTCATTCAGATCTTGAGACTGACTAATAGCCGTAGTTGCATCTAATAATAAATGAACTTCATTTTCTGTGCGCTGGCGTTCTACAGCATAATTTAAACAATAAAGTAAAACCTGACTATCAATACTATTTTTTACTAAATAAAACTCTGCACCTGCATTAATTGTTGATAAAGCTAATTTTTGGTCATTACTTTCTAATAAAACCACGATCGGAGTTTTTGCCCCGTAGTTTTTCACTTGAGTAATTGTTTCTAATCCTTGGCTATCAGGTAGCGTTAAATCTAACAAAACTAGATCGAACTTTGCTGCACCTAAAACTTTTATACTTGATTGCAAACAGTCAACATTAGTTAAATTTAAGCTACTTTCTGTATAGGTTTCTAACAATACTTCCCTAATAAATTCCACATCATCTAAATTGTCTTCTATCAGAAGCACTTTTATACTATTATGCCGAAGAGCTATGTTGGTTTTGTTAGCTGTCTTCATTGATCTTTAACGCTAAAGTAAAGGATTGTAACGTAATTTAACGGATCGGGTGTTTACTAATACATTTTAGAGATCGAACCATAGATTAGATCTGATTCGTTCTCACTATTTGCCGATAGACTTATTATTCCCTAATTAATTGCCTAAGCAACATGACAAAACACAAAGATATTAGGCGACAACGAAAAGTTGATTACCTAATATCTATAAGCCGTTCTCTGGTGAAAGCGCCACAGGAATAATACTGAAAAATTCCCTGGCAATGAACATAATTATTATCTAGATTGATACCAATTAAAGCGCAACCCTTGATTTCTTAAGTGTTGATGTAACTTCGGCATTAATTTACTAGGCACGATCGCAGCTGGCGTTAACTTTGGTTTATTCTGTTGCAAAATCCAACCCGCAGTTGCGCCAGCTGCTGCACCCACACTCCATTCCCCCTGATGAATGCGAGTGACACCATTAACAATATGCGTCACAGCGATCGCCTTTCCACCAATCAACAAATTATCAACTCCTTGCGGAATCAAACTTTCCAAAGGAATAATTACAGGCTTAACTTTATCTTCCTTAGTTCCAGCACTTTGCGCTTCCCAAGGTTGAACCCAATTACGATACATACAACCTTGAATATCCACATCATAGTGAGTTACACCAATCGCAGTCGGTTGAAAATTCCGCCCCCCAGACATATCTTTGCGAATATCTTGTTCTCGCACCATAAAATTAGTTTGACCGTAAGCTTTTCTCCCAATAATCCTCCGTCCCTCTCGAAGATAAGGCATCATACTCAACCCAGAAACAGTACCCATAGGTGAGTCTTTACCTGATAAATGTGCCAAAGGAAACTTAGAATTTGCCTTACTTTCTACTTCCATTAACCACTCAGAAAATAACAAAGCCCGATCCTCACCATGCTGCAACGCCGTCGCAGACATTCCACCCATCCAATTTTGATATTGCCCAGTTTGAATTAACTTTCCCTCACTCATTAACAAAGGTGGATTCATCAAATTCCAATTATTACCATGAAACCAATTAACTACAGTCATATCTCCGAAAGATGGC
>JBAVZX010000264.1:0-7777 GCA_049589015.1 Phormidium sp.
ACGATCAGCCGTGTGAATCTGACGATTAATGGTGTTTCAACGGGTAGTACTCGAATCAGTGTAACTGCAACTGGCGAAGAATTAGCAGTTGTGGCTGGGTTACTCCCCGGAAGGTTTACAGCAATAGACTTTGTTCCCGCGTGATTTAAATAGGAGTTTCTTTGATGATGACTAACTTTGACTTTTCATCTCTCTTCTCTATGCCTTTGACACCCCTCTCCTAAATCTGGGAGAGGGGGAGAGAGGAGGAGATTAACAGACGGCTTTATTGCATCAATCATCTTTGGATCGAAAAACAACATTTGGTAAATGAGGAGTAAATCATGGCTATCAGAAATGGAACAGCACTTCCCGACATCCTTACAGGAACAGCGAATGCTGACACACTGCGCGGCTTTGCTGGTGATGACCTCTTGAATGGTCTAGGCGCTAATGACCTGCTCGAAGGTGGATTCGATAAAGACACCCTGTTTGGTGGTGCTGGCGCTGACAGACTGCGCGGGGATGCAGGCGAAGATGTGCTGTATGGTGAAGCTGGCAATGACACCCTGTTTGGTGGGGCGACTGCTGACGATGCCAATGAAGGCAACGACTTCCTCGATGGCGGTCTTGGCAATGACTGGGTATATGGCGGCTTCGGGGATACCGCGATGGGCGGTGCGGGAAATGACACCGTAGTTGGTAGCTTCTTTGATGACCAGCTTTACGGCGACGATGCAGAAGGTTTAGCTGCTGGTGGTGCTGATTCGATCGCAGGTGGAGAAGGTAATGACACCATTTACGGCGAAGCTAATGATACACTTTTCGGCGGCAACGATACCATCTTAGGCGAAGGTGGCGATGACAAACTCTATGGTTATGGGGGTGATGACTCCCTGCTGGGTGGTGATGGTGTTGACTACCTCGACGGTGGCGATGGCAACGACGTTTTGGATGGCGGTTTAGGTTCCAGTACACTGTTGGGTGGCGCTGGCGTAGAAGTCATCAGAGGTGGTGTTGAAGGTGACTACATCGATGGTGGTGAGGGCGCTGATAACCTGAATGGACTCGGTGGTAATGACACCATCTATGGCGATTTGGGTGTGGCTGAATCTTTGGCTGGCAATGATGTACTCAATGGCGGTGCTGGGGATGACTTCCTTGATGGTGGTGCGGGTGTCGATCGCGTTATCGGTGGCGCTGGCATTGACCTTCTGTTTGGTGGTCAAGATGCAGAAACCCAAACCACACGCGACACGCTGACTGGCGGAACTGAGACTGATTTCTTCCAATTAAATTACACAGCATTTATACCAGAGCCGATCCAGCCCGGTGAGCCAATCATCTCGCCTCCTCCGGGTGACTGGATTGCTGACTTCCAAAATGGTACAGACTTCTTCCTGCTTGACGGTATTGATTTTACCTCTCTAGGATTCCAGCGCATCAACCTGACGGTTGCTGGTGTTGCTACGGCGAGTACTCGGGTCTACGTTACTCCTGCTGCTGGCATTCCGATTTCTCAAGCGGAAACTCTGGCTGTTGTCCAAGGCGTACTTCCCGGAGCCTTCGACGCATCAGATTTTATTTCATCTATCTAAGAAATGGGTGTGTATCTGGGGCCAACCGGATACACACACCTGATGCTCAATTGAGTCTGAGCAAATCTCGCATTCTGTTCATCTCCTGCTGTCTGGAGGCCAACCAGACAGTAGGAACTTACTAAACAAAACGATGAGTAATTGATTTTTACATCCTATTGAAACGTAATCCGTAAACTAATCCGTAAATCGTAGGAATTTGGACTAGAAATCAACTTTTGTTAGCTAGGAAATGGGTCTGTATCTGGGCTCAACCGGATACAGGCATCTGATGCTCGATCGAGTTGGAGCAAATTTCGCATTTTGTTCATCTCCTGCTGTCTGGAAACCAACCGGACAGTAGGATATAACTACTCACACAAAACTAACTATGCGTATCCTCTTCTTACATCCTAATTTCCCCGCTCAATTCCGCCATGTTGCTTCTGCATTAGCTAAAGATAAACGTCACCAAGTTGTGTTCGGTACTACTCGCCGGGAAGGTAGTCTCCCTGGTGTGAGTAAAATGATTTATGAACCGAAACGAGAAGTTCAACCGGAAACTCACCATTATGTCCGTCCTTTGGAAAATGCGGTGATTCAAGCTCAAGCTGTGTATCGCATGGCTGAACAACTTAAGGCTAGGAGTTTTGTTCCCGATGTGGTGTATGGTCATTCGGGTTGGGGGCCAACTTTATTAATGAAAGATATATTTCCAAAAGCTAAATTATTATGTTATTTCGAGTGGTTTTATCATGCTCATGGAACTGATGCGGATTTTGATCCTAGCGATCGCTTAAGTGCTGATGATGAAGCGAGAATCAGAATTAAAAATGCGCCAATTTTATTAGATTTGTATAGTTGCGATCGGGGTCTTTCTCCTACATATTGGCAGAAGCAACAATTCCCTGATGAATATCAAGATAAAATTAAAGTGCTTCATGATGGGATTGATACGGCTTTCTTCCGTCCTAAACCAGGTGCAAAGTTAGTTTTACCCCGCTTAAACCTTGATCTTTCTCATGTGGAAGAACTGGTGACTTATGTCGGTCGAGGTATGGAACCTTACCGAGGTTTTCCCCAATTTATTGAGGCAATTTATTTACTGCAACAACGTCGTCCGCAATGTCATGTTGTCATTGTTGGGGAAGATCGAGTTGCTTATGGTAAAACTTTGCCCGATGGGAAAACTTATAAGCAGTTAATGTTAGAAAAGTTCCCCTTAGATTTATCAAGGGTTCACTTTACTGGACATTTGCCTTATGATGAATATGTGCAAGTTTTACAAGCTTCTTCGGGTCATGTTTATTTAACTCGTCCGTTTGTTTTATCTTGGTCATTGTTGGAAGCTTTATCTACTGGTTGTTTAGTTGTGGGTTCTAATACTGCTCCGGTAACTGAGATGATCCGAGATGGAGTTAATGGTTTATTGGCTGAGTTCTTCTCACCTGAAGAAATTGCTTCAAGGATTGAAGAAGCTTTAAATCATCCCGATCAAATGAGTGAAATTCGGGCGAAAGCAAGGCAAACAATTTTAGAAAAATACGATTTATCTTTGTTATTACCTCAGCATTTAGAATGGATTCAGCAAGGTGTTGGTGGTAGTTCTGCTCCTTTGTGGATGAAGATGGCAAAGAATGAAACCAATGGCAAACAAGCTAACTCACAATTATTGGCGATCGCTAATAGTAATGCTGAACCAACGCTGTTACAAATTGGCAATTCTACTTTGCCGAATTCTTCTATCAAAGAATCAGAATTAATTGCTTTGTTGAAGCAATACGAACTGTTGCCAAAACTTCAGGAAGAGATGGCAATTGATAAAGCGATCGCACCTTTTAATTGCACTCCTGAAGAGGAAGCGCAATGTTGCCAAGATTTCGCCAAACAGCGCCAATTAAACTCTGAAACTGCCCGAAAACAATGGTTATCAGAACAAGAAATAACAGAGGCACAATTCATCAATATGGCAACTCGCCAACTGAGAATTGAGAAATTTAAAGTAGCAACTTGGGGTCAGAATTTAGAAACCTATTTTCGCCAACGCAAATCAGAACTCGATCAATATGTTTATTCTTTAATTCGAGTGCGCGATGGGGCGACTGCAAAGGAATTGTACTTGCGTTTAAAAGAAGGTGAACAAACTTTTGCAGAGTTAGCAAAGCAATATTCTGAAGGTGTAGAAGCTAAAACTGGTGGTTTAATTGGGCCTGTACCATTGAGTTTATCTCATCCGAAATTAGGGCAAATCTTGAAGGCTAGTCAAGTAGGGGAGTTAGTACCTCCGAGTGCGATCGAAAATATCTGGATAATTGTCCGAGTAGAAAAGTTTATTCCGGCACAATTTGATGAACAAATGCAACAAAACTTACTCGATGAATTGTTTGAGAATTGGCTTAAGGAACAATTAAAAAAACCTGTTCCATTGCAATTAGCAGCTAGTTAGTCTATAGTACGTTGTTGCGCTTCAGCGCTCTTGTCTAGCGCTAAAGCGCAACAACATACCTTTAAACTTTATCCCCTATTTTATATCAATGCGAATCCTAATTACAATTGCTCACTTTTTTAAACCGGAAGATAATAGTCGGCATGATTCTCGATCGAAAAATCCTCAGCCTCGTTTAGCAGCATTAAGTCAAAGTATTAGTGCTTTACATCAGTTATTTAGTAAGTCGCAAAGTATTATTAATATCAATCAGCGATTAGCTTTTCCGGCTAATCAACCTTTAGCTAATGATTTGGATATTGTAATTTGTACAACTCAAGATTGTCATCTTTTGGATCGGGTGACTGTACCTGCTCATTTTTATCAGCATTATCCGACACAAGCAAAACCGATGTTTTTGGGGTTTGAGTGCCAAGGGGTGTTGAGAGATTCTTTAGGAAATTATGATTATTACTGTTTTTTGGAAGATGATTTAATCATACATGATCCTTGGTTTTTTGTAAAATTATACTGGTTTAATAAGGAAGCTGGCGATCGCTGTTTGTTGCAACCAAATCGTTATGAAATTTCTACTCACGGGCTTTCTTATAAAGCATATATTGATGGTGATATAAATCCAAAAACTACTGAGAAGTTTCAAAATTTGAGCGATCGTCCGCAATTACAAAGCAAAATTATGGGTGTACCGATGGTTTTCCGTCGGGCTTTAAATCCCCATTCTGGTTGTTATTTTTTGAATGCTAATCAAATGAAGTATTGGGCTAATCAGCCGGATTTTCTCGATCGCGATTCCAGTTTTATTGGCTCTTTGGAAAGTGCTGCTACTTTAGGAATTATGAAACATTTTTTAGTTTATAAGTCAATACCACAACAGGCAAGTTTTCTGGAAATTCAACATTATGGCACGAAATTTTTAGATACAATTGGGCAACAAGTTGATTTGTCAATGTAGTAATTTGAGTAAAAAATTTATTCTTCAACTGCACCCCGTAATCCTTGATTTCGTAATAATTCATCTACCCAAACGGCATTTTCAGGTTTTAGTTTTGGGACAGGTTCTTGATTGTAATCTATTGCCATATCAAATGATGCTTGGTCGTAAATTTCATTTAATAAATGTTGCAAATCGATTAATTGTTCTGTTTCCCTTGACTGTAAAGGTAAAGGAAATGAGGGAATTTGATCGGGCAAGTTAAAAGCATATAGACTTGCGTTAGGACGGCGATCGCTGCGACTAATTAAAATGCGATAATCGGACTGAATTTTCTCAATAATTCGCATGGGTTTTCCGCTTCTGAGCAAGTCAATTTCTACTAAATTAGTTAAGCTTGCTAAAACTTGCTTACGTTTACGATCATAAGCTTCTGTTCCTTCTTTTCCCCGTTTGTTTTTCGGAGAAAGTATTTCTATAACAGTCACAACTGCGCCTGTTCCTACTTCTTTAATCGCTAAATAATTTTCTCTAATTTCTTCGGGTTGTGGTATTGTAACTGTAACTGCTTCTGTTTGAGAAGGGATTGTCAGAGTCGATCGGGTTTCGCTCTTATCTAAACGTCCAGAAAATACTGCTACATCGGAAATGCCAACTAAAACGCTATCCTCGATTTCACTTAAATAGGTACGTTTTTCAATAGCAACGCGATATTTAGGACGCAAACTAGGTGCTATGGCGATCGCGATCGCTGTAATTAACCGATGATGAACCTCAGACCACAATTCCGGGTCTTCTAAATAAGGATTCATGCCGGGAAACGGAGAAACCATTTCATTTTTCTCCAAAATTTACTTCTATTTTAACTTAAACTAAATCAATTTACCAATGGGGATTACGCAACCAACTTTTCACTTTTTCCGACCATAATTTCGGGCTATCTTCTGCACGAATTTTAGCATCAAACATGGAAATTAGTAGGGGAACGCCGCCCACTTTTACACTCATTAATAAATGCAACGCTAAAGCAATTACAACGCCACACCAAGCAAGCAAATGCGCGTAATACCAAGGCTGATTCAGTTCTCCTTGGGGTAGCCAATTTTCGTCTTGAAATTTACCCGTAAGTAAGGCAAATAAAGCAGAAATTAACATTAAAGTATTAGCAAAACGTTGGAGAGTATACCACCAAATCGGTTGACCAACTTCTTTAAGTTTACTAAAGGAATCAGCTTGAATTAAACGTCGATAACCAACCCGAATACTGTAAATTGTCAAAATTATCAAAATTGGCAATAAGAAAAAGCCAAATGTGCCATGAATATCAATAAATTCGCGGTTTTTTAAAGTAAGTGCAAGGCGACCAAAGCGACCGTCCCAGCTATCATATACTAAAAATCCGGTGATCGCGGCGCTAATTACCAGTAAAGCGGTGATGCCGTGTAATAATCGGAGAACTAGGGGTTGATAGGGTTTTGTAGATGGCATAATGGCGTGATAATTCTAGTGTTTTAGATTATATCAAATTAATTGTTTGATTTGCGATCGCAATGCTCTTAAAGTCGGACTTCGACCTTCGGTAATGCTTCGGTTAACAAACTCAGTGATTAGTTCAATAATTGGTAAACTAGGAAAAGTTGGACTAATTTGGGGATGTTATATATTTTCCCCCTTGCAAAACATTAATTTGTAATTGATTATCTTCATCTCGCCATAATTCAGGAACTTGTAAAGTTTCATAAGCTTCTAATTGAGTTTTAGAAGTTACATCAATTTCAATTGGTAAATCAGGCGGTGGATCAATTGATAAATCAACACGCCTTTTTCCGCGCATCAATTGATGATTTTGGATGTAAAAACATTGGTCTGGTTCAACACCTACTTTTTTAGTTTCGCGTTTAAATGTAGTCGAACCAAAACACTCGCAATCTATTTCTAATTCTTCTAATAATATTTTTACCATATCGCCAATTAATTCTTTGTCTACTTCATGTTCTGGCGAAGGCATTTGAATCTCCAATGTTCCTTGACTATAAGCTAATCTTGCAGTGCGATTTTCTCCTAGTTCTGTTAAAATAGCTTCAAATTCTGACCAGCTAATATTGTGTAGCAACACTCGCTGTCCGGGTGGAATATCAATTTGTGTGAGTTGAAGTGTCACCATAAAATTTGGGATTGAAGGGCTAATTTTAGGATAACAGAAAAGGCATTTTTCCAGCAAATTATGCTTCGGTATTTATGCCAAGCGATCGCAGTTTTTCTGCTAATTCCTGGGCGCGTTCTTCAGCTTCTCTAGGTCTTGGTTGAGGAAGTGCTGCTTCCTCTATTTTAGGCAATTGCAGATTCAAAGAAACTGGGTTTCTCAGATGTGGTTTAAGTTTCTCTGGCAAATTCTTCGGGGTCAACTTCCCAATTTACCCAGCGAATTGCTTCTCTAGCCGATCGCATCTCTGGTGGGACGCGCAAAGCATGAATGAATCCTGTACTCGGACAAGTCATTTTTAATAAATAAGTTGCCTCTAGTTCGCTCTCATTTTCGATATCAAAATCATCGAAAATATCGATTTTTAATAAACTGTATTCTCGCCAAGTATCTAATTCGGTTGCTAGTAGTTCTTGGCAAATGCGATCGTACCCAATTTGTTGAATTAAAACGCGGCGAAGTTCTGCATTATCTTCTGATAAAATCCATTCTGCTTGCCATTGGTGGAAAGGCAAAAAATATTTTTTCGGCAGTTCTAAATTGTAGATTCGGCAGTAATCTAAAGAGCTAAGAGATTGTAAAGGACTAAAGTCTGTGATTTGATTGTTGTTGAGATACAGTTTCGTCAGATTGGTGAGTGT
>JBAVZX010000265.1:0-6109 GCA_049589015.1 Phormidium sp.
TCTCAAGCCAATAGATCCCCTGACTGGGGAAGCACTAGAGCCTGGGAATGCGCTGTATATTGCATCAGAACATCCGCCTTATAACGATCCGAAATTGTACGAATAGGGTAATAGAAAAATGGAAAAAAGCGATCGCACCCTTCCCCTCTCCTCTTCCTTTCCGTCCTCTGCGTCCTCTGCGCCTCTGCGGTTCAATTATGATAAATCTTTGAACAAACACTAGCAGAAAAAACCGTGAAAGCAGTACTAATGACAGCAGCAGGAGAACCAGAAGTCCTACAACTTCAGGAACTCCCAGACCCTAAAATCGAAAAAGAAACAGAAATTCTCGTGCGACTCCACGCCGCCGGAGTCAACCCCATAGACACCAAACTGCGACAAAGGGGAACCTTTTACCCAGATCAAATGCCAGCTATTTTAGGATGTGACGGTGCAGGAGTCATCGAAGCAGTAGGTAGCAGCGTCGAAAAATTCCGAGTAGGCGACGAAGTATACTTTTGTTGTGGCGGACTAGGAACAAAACAAGGGAATTACGCCGAAAAAATAGTTGTAGATGAGAAATTTGTCGCTTATAAACCGAAAACCCTAAGTTTTGCCGAAGCAGCAGCCGCACCTTTAGTAATTATTACAGCTTGGGAATCATTGTACGATCGCGCACGCTTAGAAGCCGGAAGAAAAGTCTTAATTCATGCAGGTGCAGGAGGAGTTGGGCACGTAGCCATCCAACTAGCAAAACTACAAGGCGCAGAAGTTTGCACCACCGTTAGCAACCAAGAAAAAGCCGATTTTGTCCGACAACTAGGTGCAGATCAAACCATCTTTTACAAACAAACCGATTTTGTCCAAGCCGCATTAGACTGGACAGCAGGAGAAGGAGTAGATCTCGCCTTTGACACAGTTGGCGGCGAAACCTTCTTTAAAACCGTACCAGCAGTGAAAGTTTACGGAGATCTCGTCACCATTTTAGAACCAGATCCCAACCAAGGGAACTTAAAAACCGCCAGATTACGCAATCTGCGAATTAGCTTAGAACTAATGCTCACACCAATGTTGCAAGGCTTAATCGAAGATCAACAACATCAAGCGAAAATTTTAACAGAATCAGCCAGATTAATCGATCAAGGTCAGCTAAAAATCCACGTTAGTCAAACCTTTCCCTTAGCCGAAGCTGCTGCGGCTCACCGCTTGCTAGAATCCGGCTCAGTCACAGGTAAATTAGTGTTATCGATCGATTAGGTACGTTGTTGCGCTTTAGCGCTTACAAGAGCGATCATTAAGAGCGCTGAAGCGCAACAACATACGAATTGTTAGGCTAACTTTGCTTCTAAAGACTTGAGGAACTCAGTATTAACGCCAGATTCACGAGTCAGAGAAATTTTCCCAGTGCGAGCAATTTCCCGAATCCCGAATTTTTGTAATACTTGGACGATCGCCACCATTTTACCAGGATCGCCCACCACTTCTATAGTTAACGAATCTTCCGACACATCCACAACTCGCGCCCGGAAAATTTGCGCCAACTCGATCACTTCCGAACGAGTGCTAGCAGTAGCATTAACCTTCATCAACATCAATTCCCGTTCCACAGAAGGAATCTCAGTCACATTCTGAACTTTCAGGACATTGATTAGCTTGTAAAGTTGCTTAATCAACTGTTCAATCACTCGGTCATCCCCTGGCACTACCATCGTAATCCGGGAAATCCCCATTTGTTCAGCAGGCCCCACAGCCAGACTTTCAATATTAAATCCCCGGCGAGCAAATAAACCTGCAATCCGAGATAATACCCCGGCTTCATCTTCGACTAAAACAGAAAGAGTGTGTTTCATTATTCGGTAACAAATCCTTCAGCGCAGGCAGCTTTTGCTGCGGATAGCACGATGCACTTCCAGTAGCACCGACCTTTCTGCTGATCCAGGCATTGCAAAAGCAGCTTTAGTAATAATTACTATCTTACTGGCATTGTTGGGCTACAAGAATTACTTAAGCTTATTTTATTGATTCTGTCGGAATTCTCCCCTTTGTTTTTTAGAAGTCAGGAGTCAGAAAACAGATAATTTTCTTCTCCTGTCTCCTGTCTCCTGTCTCCTGTCTCCTGTCTCCTGTCTTCTGTCTCCTGTCTTCTGTCTTCTAAGATTTGGTCGTTAAGTACAAGATTGTACAGATTTAAAAGGAACAGTTCAAACCCTAGCCCAATTGTCCCAGAGGAAGAAAGATCGCCACAAAGATCAAAAATATAAATACTTCTGACGATTAATGTCACCAAATGGCAAAATATTGTTTAATTTAAGAATTATTCATGTTAATTGCTATTGGAGGAAAATCCTCATGGGTTGGTTCGATCGAATATTTGGATTTGGGAAACCCGCCGATGCTCAGATAAACCCAGAACCGACTGGAACTGATGAGCAGGGGAACGCCATCCCGCCAGAGCGGTTAGGATTGAATGGTGAGTATGACCAAAGCGGTTTAGCCAAAAGGGTCGCCCTAGCTTTCGATGAAGATCCTAGCCTAGATGATATCAGCACTCTTTGGGTAGCTCAAACTGGCGGAACTGTAGTTTTGAAAGGATCAGTTCCCAGCCAGGATATTCTTAACAAAGTTGTGTCAATTGCTGGTGGTGTTAATGGTGCCACATCTGTAGACAGTGACCTAGTTACTGTTGGTTAAACATTTTCCGGTTCTGTTTGGTCAAAGATGATCAATGCCTAAGAGCGTTTAACCACTATTTGCTGAGGTGTCGCAGGGAATTGATTTGTGGCTGTCCGCCATGAATCAATCCAGTCTAGGATAATTTGGTTAACTTGCTCTGGGCATTCATCGTGGGGGCAATGTCCGGCATTTTCGATTTCAATTACCTGTAAATGGGGGTTGTATTGCGTGAAATGCTGGGCTAAATTCTTGGGAACCATGCGGTCTTCCGCGCCCCACAATAGCAATAGAGGAATATTTAAACCGGGAAGTAAGGATTTGACACTGGGGTTAAATCCCGAAGTGGTCATAGCTTTGAGGATAGCGCAAAAAGCTTGTGTTGAACCGCGGTCTTGGGCTGGCCCGGTGAGAATGTCTACTAATTCATCGGTGACAGCTTCCGGGTTAGAATATGCGAGTCCTGCCCAACTTTTGACTCGGCTGGGGTGTCTAACCCAATAAAAGAGAGTTTTCAGGAGTAGTGGGGATAGGACTAAGTTTTTGATGGTGGCTACTAGCGATCGCAATTGTGGCGGAATCATCTCCTCTTCCAAAGAAGGATCTGGTAAACTCATCATCACCACCCCAGCTACCATCTCTGGATGTGCTGCTGCCGCAGTTAAAGCTACCAAAGAACCAATCGAATTACCCACTAAAACCACAGGCTGGCGGATAAAAGTTTGCCAAAAATCATAAACTTGCTCTACCCAAAGCCGAACATTGTAGCGTGCTGAAGCTTTTTCCGAAGCCCCAAAACCCAACATATCCAGGGCATAAACTGGATGTACCTGACTAAATACCTCCAAATTTTGTCGCCAATGTCCAATTGAAGTCCCAAAACCGTGTAACAAAATTAATGCTGTAGCATTGACGGCTGACTGCGGAGAACGAATATAAGTGTAGCGAGTTTGCCAACCTCGCCAAACCCAATCCCTCTGACTTCCAATTCGTTGCTGCCAATGCAGGGAAATGGTCACACTAAACCTCTGCTTCAAAAAGATTTACAAAACTTACCCACGACTTTAATTGTAGTCTTTGTTTACGCAATAGCACTTACTCATTTCAGCTTTGCAGGGCGGCCAATGAGTAAGTTTGAGGAAGTTTACGCAAATATTTTGAATCTGCATCAACCCCTGTTAAGAGTTCCCTTTCTTTTAGAGACAAAACGGGCAAATGGAAAATAAAATTAAGAATGAGCCTAAAAAAACCAAGCTGAGTAGAATCGAAAGAGAAGCTAGTAGATAATTGTGGCGGTTTCTTGACTTTGACCAGAATGCGGCTTGTAGGCTCAATCGAGTTGTTAGTTAACTTTATACCGAACTAAATGACAGTAATCGAAAAAAAACGCACAAATAATCAACCTCAAATCAACGAACGCATTAGATTTCCGAAAATTCGGGTAATTGACACGGATGGGGCTCAACTAGGGATCATAACTCCTAGAGAAGCTTTGGCGATCGCTACCGAAAAAGAATTAGACCTAGTTTTAGTTAGTGATAAGGCTGACCCCCCAGTTTGCCGCATTATGGACTATGGCAAATTCAAGTTCGAGCAGGAGAAAAAAGCGCGAGAAGCCCGGAAAAAACAGCACACGGCTGAAGTCAAAGAAGTGAAGATGCACTACAATATTGACGACCATGACTATAACGTGAGAATAGCTCATGCCAAGCGCTTTTTAAATGATGGAAACAAAGTCAAAGCTACCATAATGTTTCGTGGTCGCGAAATTCAACACAGCCACTTAGCAGAAAACTTACTCAACCGCATGGCTTCAGATTTGCAGGAATTAGGAGAAGTGCAGCAAGCGCCCAAAAGAGAAGGACGCAACATGATGTTACTATTAGCCCCGAAAAAGTAGGGGACTCCAGGGACAAGGGGACTCCAGGGACAAGGGGACTCCAGGGACAAGAGGATTTTTTACCTCCTGCCCCTGGAGTCCCTGGAGCCTTCGGCTTTTCTTCAATCATCGGCAAGAAAGTCGTGATACTCTCGTATTATCGTGGTGTAATTATTGGCAAAACTTGTCACACTAGAAATTGCCGGAAAATTTTGCCATGAGTATCAGCAATTCAGCAATAATGAATTGTTGATGGTTCATTGTTCATTGGTCTAGTAACCCAAGTTGCTAGTTATTCAAAAACCCGGTTTCTCTGGTTAAATTTACCATTAGCTGCAACTCACCAAGACAAGAAACCGGATTTTTAGCTGCGGCGAGGGGTCAAAGTTTTATAACTAGCAACTTGAGTTAGTAGGAAATGGTGATGAACTGTGAATCGCTGATTACAGGGTGGCTAAAGTTGGCAGGTGTGCAGTATCGATTCGGAGATTCAGATGACGCTGAAAAATCCGTTGTTTAATAGCCGTGGATGGGGACGAATATTGCTCCAAGGGCTGAATCTTCGTGCTGAAGAAAGCGAACGCACCTTGCTGATGTTTGCTGTTTACACTACGACTTCAGTAGGTCTTTTGTGGCTGGAGGCAACGACGGTAGCTTTATTCTTAGAAAAGTATGGCTCGGATAAGTTGCCTTGGATTTACATGGCTAGCGCCGTTATGGGTTCAGGTTTGGGAATTCTCTCTACCTGGATGCAAAGGGTTTTACCACTGCGGCAGTTTGTGGTTTTAATTGGTTTAATTTCAGCTATTCCTTTGCTACTGTTTCGGTTAGGTTTGGAGGTTGGTTCTTTAGGTTGGCTGACAATATTTGTCTTACCACTCTGGGTAGATGGCGGTTACTCTCTTAATCATTTAACTACTTCACTAACGGCTAATCAATTATTTAATATTCGAGAAATTAAACGCACTTTTCCTTTAATTAGTAGTGGTGTTTTGGTAGCAGATGTATTGAGTGGTTTTTCTTTACCTCTGTTACTCAGATTAGTAGGTATAAATAATGTAATTTTGGTATCGGCAGGAATGTTGGTGTTGGGTGCGGGAATATTATTTTATTTGAGCCGACGTTATAAACAGGCTTTCCCTGATGCTCCTTATCGAGATTTGCAGGATGAGCAATCAGACTATACTAACCGTCGTTTAAAAGGGCCGTTACAGGAATATGCGATTTATTTATTTGGGTTTTTTATAATTTCGCAAATCCTATTGCTGTTAATTGATTTTCAGTATTTAACGCAGTTGGAATTAAAGTTTGATGTCAAACAAATAGCGAGTTTTTTGGGTTTATTTAGTGGGATTGTCGGAATTTTTGAACTAATTACTCAGTGGTTTATTTCCAGCCGAGTGATTGAACGGATGGGAGTATTTCTCACTGCTATGTTACCTGGGGCGGTGTTGAGTACTTTGGGTTTACTGCCTCTGACGGGGTTGGTACAATTATTTATTGGTTTAATTGTTCTCAAATTCGCTGATGAGTTGTTACGGTATACTTTTGTGGCTAGTACGGCTTCGGTTTTGTTTCAAC
>JBAVZX010000266.1:0-15629 GCA_049589015.1 Phormidium sp.
GGTAAAGAAAACGTGAAAACCATAAATTCCCAAAGAGCAATCCGAAAGAAAATTAATACTGGCAGGAACTTGGCGTTTTGATATTATAGCCAAATATAGGAGTAACCAAGAGCCAAAAACGAGAGAAAGTCTCAAGTAATGATCTAAAGGTGCTTGGTCTACTTGAATCAGAAGACCATTGCTTGTCAATATCCATTCTAAACTAAAAAAGAATAATGTTAAAACAAGTAAGCCGTATAACTTTCGTTTCAAAAATTTAGTTACCTTGGCTAATTTCCCCGATTTGTATTCCTGCACGGTGATGGCTGCCGTAAAGACATAAGGTAAGAAATTTACAGGAGTGTAGTCCCATCCAGTGAGGTTATTTATGTAGTTTAAGAATGATGATTGAATACCTGTGTACTTAATGATTGGTTGGATAGTAGAAAAACTAAATACTAAAATACAGGAGATGAAAAGTAAACAGTAACTAATGGTTATTATTGTTGCTGGCTTTTCTATTTTGCTCAACAGCAAGACTAAAATTTCCGCAAGGACAGTTACAAAAATCAGAGAGAAGAAGAAGAAATAGGGCGTACTGTTGCCACTAACTATAAACTCTAAAAAAGCTTTGATTGATGAAGTTGCTCCTGTGATTGTTTCAATCCCTCCCACAAATAAAATATCAAATACAGTTATCGAACCAACCCAAAAAAGATAAAGATATATCAACCGGGGAAGACGTTTCTGCATAAAATAGTTCAGCCCAGTTTTTTCACTTTTATTGTAAAAAAGAAAGAGGGAAACTTGTAAAAATACTGGAACTGCAAGAGCACCTACCATTCCACTCAATACATAATCGCTGAGTGCATTAGTAAAACCACTCGTCGGTACAAGGATTTTTGGTATGTTAAAAATCTTTGTTTTGTATCCGACTATGGCGAGGGAAAAGATGGCGCGGAGAAAATCAAACGCTTCAAATTTATGCTCCTTCTTTGCTAGGTTTTCAGGTTCACTATTTTGATAAGAGTCACCTGTATTTGCCGAAAGCTCCATAACAATTAGATCCTAGTTCGAGGTAAAATAAAAGAAAGGAAATCAACCAAACAAACTAATTTATTATACTAAATTAGTTTGACCGTACTTGGGGGTTGAGTCACACTGCTGGGAGGGCGGTTAAAGCGCTGTTTCTTCTACTGATTCGCTAAGTCTTTAAAAAGCGCACTTCAAACAGAAGTACGGTTTTAAAATGGTTACATAAAACTTTTAAGATGAAAGACAACATATTTGAGGGAAGAGCATGACTCCAAATCCCACCATCATGCAAGCTGTAGAACAGTTGAACTACCGAGTCACAGTAGGCGACATCGCAGCACAAACTGGATTAAATGTCAACCAAGCTGAACAAGCATTGTTAGTATTAGCTTCTGATGCAGGTGGACATTTACAGGTAGCTGAATCTGGAGAAATAGCCTATCAATTTCCGCGAAATTTTAAAGCAGTGCTACGCAACAAATTTTTCCGGTTGCAACTCCAAGAATGGTGGCAAAAAGTTTGGCAAGTTCTGTTTTATTTAATTCGGGTTAGCTTTGGCTTAATTTTAATAGCTTCGATCGCTTTAATATTTATTGCGATCGCCATAATTTTAATCGCCCTCAACTCCAGCCGAGATAATGACAGCGGCGGCGACTTTGGTGGTGACTTTAATGGCGGTACAGTTTTTGCCCCGACATTTTGGGTTGGTGATTGGTGGTTCTGGGTATTTTATCCCAACTACGACAGCCCCCAATACCAATATCATCGACGGGAAAAACCCCAACTAAATTTTTTAGAAGCCATTTTCTCATTTTTATTTGGTGACGGAAACCCTAACGCCAACTTAGAAGAACGACGCTGGCAAGAAATCGCCACAGTAATTCGCAACAACCAAGGCGCAGTAGTAGCTGAACAAATTGCCCCCTATTTAGATGAATTGGGAGAAGGCTACTCACGGGAATATGAAGACTATATGCTACCAGTACTAACTAAATATAATGGTCGTCCAGAAGTTAGTCCTGACGGGCAATTAGTTTATCACTTTCCTGACTTACAAGTAACAGCTAATCAACAAGAAACCCAAGCAGTAGCGGCATATTTACGCGAAATGCCTTGGCGATTTAGTGCCGCTAGTTCTGGACAAATCCTGTTAGCTTGTGGATTAGGCGCGATCAATTTAGTTGGCGCATTAGTATTAGGAAATCTCTTGGCTGATGGTATTGTCGCCGCCCAAATTGGTGGATTAGTTGCCTTTGTTCAATCAATTTATTGGCTGTTACTAATTTACGGTATAGCTTTTCTCTCATTACCTTTAGTCCGTTATTTTTGGCTGCAATGGCGCAATACTAAAATAGCCAAACGCAACCAAAAACGCGAACAAGGCGCTAATTTGTTAAAACAAGCTAGTGCCGAATTAAAGAAAAAAATTACCTACGCTCGTCAATTTGCCGCCCAAAATATCATTAGCCAAGAAGACTTAGCTTACACTACAGAAACCGACTTAATTGAACAAGAAATTGCCCATAAAGATCAAATCGACGCTGAATGGGAACGTAGATTAGAATCGGGTTCCTAAAATTAAGGCAATAATTTGTTGGTTGAAGCTAAAGATATCTTCTTAGGCTTCATTAATTAAATTCTCTAAATCTAGTGCTATCTCACCTTAATTCTGGCTAAACTCGCGCCCCGATAATAATGCTGGAGGATTTGTTGATAGTTTGCGCCAACTCGAGCCATTCCGTAAGCGCCCCACTGACTTAAACCAATACCATGACCAAAACCACGACCATCAAAACGGAAAGAACTTGGTAACGATTTATTGCCTTCCGGGGTGACGCTGAACCAAGTACTTCTTAAACCAAAGATGCGCTGTAATTCTGCACCACTCATAATTCGCGAACCCTTGTCACCAACCACTTTCATCGTTAGAACTCGCCCAAAGGGAGAAACTCGTTCTGCTGTCAAAGATTGAACTTGTCCGACTCCACTAATGCGGCTACTAAGTTGTTGTGGAGTAAAAGATTTTGTCCACTGATAACCGGGAGTTCCTTGATCGAAGTCTGGGACAGCACGCAAGTAAGGTAAGGCTTGTGGACCCCAAACATTTTCGACGTTTTCTGTGTGTCCGCCAGAAGCTGCATGATAAGCAGCTAAAATCAGTTTGCCTGTGTAGGTGAGGACTTGTCCGGCGGTAGCATCTACGGCGGTGTAAAAGCTGGGTGATTCGGTTTCGACACCTCGATAAACTTGCCACGCGATCGTATCCCCGACATCAAAAATCCGATTACCTCTTGTTTGCCGTTGGTAAAGGGCATAAGTACGGGCTGCTACAGCTTGAGCTTTTAATGCTTCTTGCGGCCAATTGGTGTAAACTTCACCTCCCAGGACGCTGTAGAGGTATCTTTCTAAGTCTACGTAGTTAACTGCGGTTAAACCTTTGTTGGTGGGTAGGACTAGGGTACGTCCTCTGTACCACTTATCGCCAATCCACACGAAACCTTTATTAGTGGGTTCCACCCACAAAGCATTGGATTGCCAACGATTCATTTTCACTCTACCGCTGTCGGTTTCCGCGACAAAAGCGTTGAGTGGGGCAATCTCTCCTACAGGTTTACCAGTGGCATCACGGACGATCGCTTTCGTAGAACTACCGATTTTGACTTGGTTGGCATTTTCTTCGATCGCTACTCGCAATTCTAATGCTGCTTGGGCAGGCGCAACTAAAAGCATCCAGAACAACAGCGACAACCAAAAATTTTTTCCTGATTGCGGAAATAACTGTTTTTGTTTTGCAGATAAAAAGGAGAACATTAAACGAATGGCTAACATCTGGTAAAAACCTCCTCACACGGGCTGAGAATCGAGGTAACAAGTATTTTTATGTTTGTATTTGGCAAAAAAATTTTTCTTGGTTAGCTACGCTAGACAGTCCTCTAGAATACCTTAATCAGGCAAAGAGGTAAAGAAAAACTTTTTCCTAGTTAAAATGTCAATAGGGTAATCCCTGAAATTTTCGTAGGGTTGGCTTAATTTAAGTGCAGATTACTTTTTTTGGCACAAGTTCCGGTGTCCCAACGCGATCGCGTAATGTTTCTAGTGTTGCCTTGCGCTTACCTCAGCGTGCAGAAGTTTGGCTATTTGACTGCGGTGAAGGCACTCAACATCAGCTGTTACATAGTGAATTGAAAATTAGCCAAGTCACTCGCATTTTTGTTACCCATCTCCACGGCGACCATATTTTTGGGTTAATGGGTCTGTTAGCAACTTATGGTTTGGCTGGCAATCCCACTAAAATAGATGTCTATGGGCCGCCTGGTCTCAATGATTACATTAACGCTTGCCAACGTTACTCATTTACCCATTTTTCCTATCCCTTGAAAGTCCATACTGTTCAGCCGGGAATAGTTTACGAAGATGACGAATATATTGTTAAATGTGGCCTTTTAAAACATCGGATCACGGCTTTCGGTTATCGAGTGGAAGAAAAAGACCGCCCAGGACGTTTTGATGTGGAAAAGGCCAAAGAATTAGGCATTGCTTCCGGCCCTATTTATGGCAAACTTAAACGCGGCGAACAAGTTACTTTACCCGATGGACGGGTAATTAATGGTGCTGATTTATGTGGGTCTACTCAAACTGGACGTAAACTGGTTTACTGTACAGATACGGTTTTTTGTGAAGGCGCTGTTGAGTTAGCAAAAGATGCAGATCTATTAATTCATGAAGCTACTTTTGCTCATCAAGATGCTGAATTAGCTTTTCAAAGATTACATTCTACTTCCACAATGGCTGCACAAGTAGCTTTAGCATCTGGCGCAAAACATTTAATTATGACTCATTTTAGCCCCCGCTATGCCCCAGGTAATGATATTCAATTAAATGATTTGTTGCAGGAAGCAAAAGCAATTTTTCCTAATACAACAATGGCTTATGATTTCCTAGCTTACGAAGTTCCGCGTCGAGAATAAAATAGTAGGGGCAATTCATGAATTGCCCCTACTATTTTATTGCCTATTTCGCAACTAAAATTACTACCGATCGCTCACCCAACAAAATCCCATCTTGTTCGATTAAAATTGGTTCAGTTCCCGGTTTTCTAATATCTTCGGGAAAGTCAAGCCAAGTATTAACAAAAATGTGCCATTTTAGTTCTGAAGGTAATTTGGGTAATTCAAACCAGTGGCTTTCCCAGTGCATATTCATTGCCACATAAATTGAGTTGTCTTTGACTTTTCCTCCTTTGGCGTGTTTGCCACAAAGCATAAAAGCTAAGGTGCGACAATAGCTTGCCCAATCAGGATTCCAGGCGTAGACACCATGCCAACTAATATCGGGATAATCACTTTCCATATAATCTTTATGGCGGAAGTACTCCCGATTTCTTAATACAGGATGGGTATGACGGAAATCAATACAATTTTTCACGAATTGGAAAAAATCGTTATTAGTTTGTAATAAGTTCCAATCTAGCCAACTTAATTCTGAATCATGGCAATAAGCATTATTATTTCCTTGCTGCGATCGACCCATTTCATCGCCCATCAGTAACATCGGAATGCCTTGACTAACTGTTAAAATAGCGATCGCATTCTTCATTTGCCGACGGCGTAATTTAATTATTTCTGGATCATCTGTTTCGCCTTCAACTCCACAATTCCAGCTAAAATTATCATTTGATCCATCTCGACTTTCCTCACCATTAGCTTCATTATGTTTTTGGTTATAAGCCACCAAATCTGCTAAAGTAAAACCATCATGGGCAGTAATAAAGTTTACCGAACTATCCACAGTTCTCTCTGTCCAAGCATACAAATCTGGCGAACCTTGAATACGTTGCGCCATTTCTCCTACTAAAGGATCGCCCTTAATAAACTTCCGTAACGCATCCCGATATTTACCATTCCACTCACCCCAACGGTCATAATCGGGAAAAGAACCAACTTGATAAAGTCCGCCAGCATCCCAAGCTTCCGCAATTAATTTACACTTGGCTAAAACTGGGTCATAAGCTAAAGTTTCTAACAATGGTGGATTAGTTAAAGGTTCACCATTAGTATCCCGTCCTAAAATTGAAGCTAAATCAAATCTGAACCCATCAATGTGATAAGCAGATGCCCAAAAACGTAGACAATCTACTACAAATTGTCTAACTATTGGATGATTACAATTGAGAGTATTGCCGCAACCACTAAAGTTATAGTACAACCCTTCGGGAGTCAGCATATAGTAGGTTTTATTATCGAAACCCCGAAAAGAAATAGTTGGGCCATTTTCGTTTCCTTCGGCAGTATGGTTAAACACTACATCCAAAATTACTTCAATGCCGTTTTTGTGTAGTTCTTTAACTAAATTTTTCAGTTCATTTGCTTGATTACCATATTTACCTGTAGCTGCATAACCCGCTTTCGGGGCATAAAAACCTACTGTATTGTAACCCCAATAGTTAAATAATCTTTCATCATTAAAGGGATTATGTCTGATGTTATCTAACTCGTCAAACTCGAAAATTGGCATTAATTCTACACAATTAATCCCCAATTCTTTGAGATAAGGGATTTTTTCTTGTAGTCCAGCAAAAGTTCCTTGGTGTTCTGTTTTCACTCCAGAGGAGTGGTGACGAGTAAACCCTCGGACGTGCATTTCGTAAATAATTAAATCTTCCGCGGGAATTTCCAAAGGTCGATCGCCTTCCCAATCAAACTCTTCGGGAATAATTTGTCCGCGATAGGGGTAAATATCATCCTCCCTTAAAGAATTTCCCCAAACATCCCTACCACCTACACAAATAGCATAAGGATCTAAAAGAATCTTGTTGCGATCGAATCTGTGACCTGCTTCTGGGTTGTATGGGCCATCGACACGATATCCATATTCTAGGTCTTCGTAATTTGGTAAACCTAAAACTATCATGCTAACCACATTACCTAAGCGAAACTCGCTGGGAAAAGGAATTTCGGCATAAGGTTCTGGTGCGTCTTTTTTGAATAGCACTAATGTCGCAGCTGTGGCGTGACGAGAGTAGATCGAAAAATTCACTCCTCCTGGTACTGGAGTTGCCCCAAAAGGAATAGGTTGTCCGTTTAGTAATTTTAAATCACCGTAAGTGTAACTGTGGTAAACTGCCATGCTCTATGTTTACAAACATCATGAATCCTCATATTGTCTCAGATCCAAATCTAGTTTGCTTCCGAATCAGATATAATCTTTAATATTGCCTGAATTTTAGAGTTTTTTTCTGTTACATACATATCAGTTGAATCATAATTTGACAAAATTAAACCTAAGTATACTTTCCTTAAAATTATTCTATCTGTTGTTAAAATATCTTTAATTTAACAAGGGACAGGATTATTCCTTGCCCCTTTTTTTGCGATCCTTACTCCTGACTTTGAGTAAAGGTCTACTCTACTGTTTCCTTTATTTCTCAGCTATAGGATTCTTCTTCATCAAGGCTTCTTTCTTTTCTTAACAGGCGGCTAATTAAATCATTTAAATGTATTTGGGTATCCACTGGCGATCGCGGTAAAGGAATTTCCAAATTGGGCCAAGTGGGTAAATCAGAGCAAGGGCAATTATTCGGTGGTAAACCTAAATTCCTGAGTGGAACTGGCATGGAACAACGAGCACAAGAGTTTAACTCCCAAGCAGGTGTGAGTAATTCGGCAATAGTTTCTTGTGTACCTTCGAGATTACAATCGCCAGAATCAGGCGCGATTATTTGCTGCCAACATTCTTCAAACTCCTCACTGTAGCGATCGCCTTGAATCACCTTTTGCGGTAACAAAGCTTCTCTGCCATTGCGAATCAAAACTCTCTTTCCTAGTTGAAACCAATAGGCAATGTATTGTTTAACTTGTTCTTCAGAGGCCATAGCTTTTAATTGAATTACTGGTTAAAACTAGGGAACAAGAGATATTATCTCGAATATCTCACAACTATCTCCTCATCTTAGTTTGTTTTTTGAAATTATGTTTCCTGCTGACAGAGGATCAACTCAACTATAAAAAGGAATAAATTCTTCCTCTGAATCAATCATAGCCTTTACCGATCTTCTCCCAAGAGAAAGAAATTATTTATTTCCCAAGTCTGCTGAAACCGGAAACTCTCACACAGAGAAAATGCCATTAATCAGGTAATAGCAATTCTTCTTTGTTTTTTAAGGGACTACCCAGTTGACTTAAGTTTAAAATATGGCCTGCTGTAACTAAGTAAGTGGGATTGGCGATCGCTCCTACCTCACGTATCAACCTGCCTAAGCGATCGCGGAACAGCCTACCTACTGGATATGCCGGAACTACACCCCAGCCTGTTTCCTCTGCTACGAATATTACATCACAATCACAATTCTCAATAATTTCTAACAATTCTTTTAAGATTTCCTGCCACTGAGTTTGCTCATACTCTAATAAATTAGCTACCCATGTTCCCAAAGAATCTACCAATAGGCAACTACTATTTTTGGCGGACTGAATAGTTGCAGCTAAATTTACAGGCACTTCCCAAGTTTGCCAAACCGAAGGACGGCGTTGAGCGTGTTGAGCAATTCTTTCCATCCATTCAGTATCATTAGGATCTTTTTGAGCAGTAGCTACATAAATCACAGATTTTCCCGATGCTAATGCCAATGATTCCGCCCACTCACTTTTACCCGATCTTGCAGGACCAGTTACTAAAATTACTCGTCTTTTAGATAATTCACTCATAAATCGGTGGCAACTCAACAAAATACGAACAATCTGATCAATAAAGTTTGATTTTATTTTCCTTACGTAGTTAACGGTACTTAATAATTCTACCAGTGTCACAGATTTTACGGATATCTACAAAGAGTTTTATTTGGTAGCATGAGAAAAGTTGAACGCTAATTTTTTTAGTTCATCTCCAAAAAGTAATATTTAAAACTTTTGGTGACCAATGTAGCTTTTCGTAAACCAGCGATAAGTTAGTTAACAATTAGGCGGAAGTTTATGCCGAAAATTTCTGCAATTATCTGTACACATAATCGAGAAAAATATTTAGGTGCGGCTATTGATAGTTTGCTAGCACAAGATTTTCCAGATTATGAAATAATTGTTGTAGACAACGCTTCGAGCGATCGCACCCGTGAAATAGTTCAAGCACGCCCTAGCGTGAAATATATTTATGAACCAGTCACGGGATTATCAGTAGCTCGCAACACGGGCGCTCAGTCAGCGGCAAGTCAGATTCTCGCTTATCTAGATGATGATGCCGTAGCTAGTTCCAGTTGGCTGAGTGTGCTGTATGCAGCATATCAAAGCAACGAAAAACTAGCGATCGCCGGAGGCAAAGTTACATTAATTTGGCCAGAGGGCATCTTACCCCCAGCTTGGCTTTCCGATGACTTAGCGGGAAATTTGGGTGCATATAATCTGGGTGACAAAATAGTTTATATCGATCGCCCAGGCTTAACTCCAAGAGGCTTAAACTATTCAATTCGACGCAACTTTTTAGAAGAAATCGGAGGTTTCGACATTAACCTGGGTCGAGTTGGGAAAAAATTACTATCCAACGAAGAACTACTAATGACAGAACAAGCTTTAAACCGAGGTTGGCAAGTCGCCTATCTCCCGGAAGCTTTAGTACAGCATAACGTTTCCCCAGAAAGAATCAACCCCCAATGGTTTTTAAGCCGGGGTTGGTGGCAAGGCATCAGCGAGTATTACCGCGAACAACTAGTCGGAAAAGCAGGGGTACAACAACTAGGACGAGGTGGCGAACGCTTAATGTATGGTGTTTATAAAACGATGAAATATTTTCGCCATCCCGATCGAAGGTTTGAAAATTTAGTGTACAGCTACGGTCAAATTGGATATTTAATGAGCGTAATCATGGGGTTATTTTCTGCCACCAAGCCGGAAAAATAATATCAGGCAATGAGTGACTTTCTCCGAAGAGTAACTTGCTGATTATCTTGAAGTTTATTGCTAAATTAAGCACCACTAACATGACTGCCACAGCCAAAAAAATCCCGGTTTCCGTGCTGATTCCAGCCAAAAACGAAGAAGCTAACTTGCCAGCTTGTTTAGAAAGTGTCGCAGTAGCGGACGAAGTTTTTGTCGTGGATTCGCAAAGCAGCGATGCCAGCGGAGAAATTTCCCAAAGATATGGAGCAAATGTAGTTCAGTTTTACTTTAACGGTCGTTGGCCGAAAAAGAAAAACTGGTCATTAGAAAATTTGCCCTTCCGCAATGAGTGGGTTTTAATTGTTGATTGTGATGAACGCATTCCCCCAGAACTGTGGGCAGAAATTGCCGCCGCCATTGAAAACCCAGATTACAACGGCTATTACCTAAATCGGAAAGTCTTTTTCCTGGGAACTTGGATTCGTTACGGTGGGAGATATCCCGATTGGAATTTGCGTTTATTCCGTCACGAAAAAGGCCGTTATGAAAACTTAGGAACCGAAGAAATTCGCAACACTGGTGATAACGAAGTTCATGAGCACGTAGTTTTAGAAGGCAACGTTGGATATCTGAAAAATGATATGCTGCACATTGACTTTCGCGATATTTATCACTGGTTAGAACGACACAATCGTTATTCTAATTGGGAAGCTCGCGTTTATTTGAACCTGTTAACTGGTAGAGGAGATGATGGCACGATCGGCGCTAATATTTTGGGAGATTCTGTCCAACGGAAACGCTTTTTAAAGAAAGTTTGGGTGCGCTTACCTTTTAAACCCACTCTGCGCTTTTTGCTAAGTTATGTGTTTCAATTAGGCTTTTTGGATGGGAGAGCCGGATATACTTATGCTAGACTTTTGAGCCAATATGAATATCAAATAGGGGTAAAACTCTACGAATTACGCCGTTTTGGTGGTCAGTTAAACAACGCACCACAACCAGTTATTCCCCCAAAAGCTGTTACATCTACAGCCGATTCTGCCACCACTAGCGATTCTACAGCTTATGACTCAGTGGGCTCCTGAACCAGCAGATCCAATTTCTGCATCCAAAAAAGACCCTTTGCTGGATGCAGAACCTTGGATGGATTTACGCCAGTACGATCAATCAAATTTCGATCGCGGTCGTTCTGGTTGGGTAATCTTACTTTGGTGGTTGGTGCAAGCGATCGCATTTCCTCTCACACCCCACCAACTCCACGCACCCAGAAACGCCTTACTGCGTTTATTTGGGGCTAAAATCGGCAAAGGAGTCGTGATTCGACCCACCGCCCGCTTCACCTACCCTTGGAAAGTAGAAATCGGCGATTACAGCTGGATTGGTGACGACGTAGTTTTGTACAGTTTGGATTACATTCGCATCGGTAGTCACAGCGTTATTTCCCAAGAATGCTACCTTTGCACCGGAAGTCATAACTTTGAAGACTCCGCTTTTAGTTTAGTTACTGCGCCGATTACGATCGGTAATGGAGTTTGGGTAGCAACCGATTCCTTGGTTGGCCCTGGTGTAGAAATTGGTGCAAATACAATAGTGGGCGCACGCAGTAGCGTGTTTCGCACTTTGCCAGCGGGACAAGTTTGTTGGGGTAGTCCCTGTCGTCCCCATCATCCGCGAACCATGAAAAAATTAAGATGAGGAATTGGGGCGAAACTCGCCCTGACTTTGGAATTTTCAGTTGTCTCCCCTGTGCCCTGTACCCTGTGCCCTGTGCCCTACCTTTTAATAAGGACAGGGAATTCTTCTGGGGCGACGAGTACGCCGCCTGGGTGTTACCGGGTAGTAACTTTCTTCCTCTATACATATTTGTTCGCGCAACTCTTCGCGATCGCCATCAACCCAGTTACCACCTGACCGAAATTGGGCGCGACATCCATTTGTTACCCAAACAAAACCTCTGCCATAGCCCCAATCGCTACCACGTATGCAAGCAGTGCGAGATAATACTCTTTCTAAGACTAGGCCACGTCGGGTATTAATTGAACATCTGGCGGGTTGGAAATTAACACTCTGGCAAATAGCAACGCTTTGAGCCGAGGCTGACTCAGCCATCATTATAGTAGCGGCAACTGCAACAGTAGCAGCACTAGCTAAAGCGACTTTTTGACACAGATTAGTCATCAGGTTAAACTCCTCACTGAACTGGGCTTAGGTAGCTTTTGCATCTGCCCCCCGATAGACCAACAGTATCCCTAAGTTAGGTACTCTAGTCAACTACTCCGATCTTTGAACATTTTTAGTAATCTAATTGGGTAATTGAAAGTTGTGATATGAGTTACTGGCATTTTTTAGGAAAAAATTAGTGCTTTTTGCCAGAAAGTAGACGGGCTGCGATCGCACCACCAACAAAGCCAAATAAATGCCCTTGCCAAGAAATTCCGATTTCACTTGGTAAAACACCCCAAATCATACTACCGTAAATGAACAGAACAATTAATGATAAAAGAATCGAGCCTGGACTACGTTGAAAATAACCCCGAAATACTAAATAACCCAGATATCCAAACACAACTCCACTAGCACCAATATGAATACTATTAGGTGGTGCAAATAGCCAAACGCCTAGACCACTAACTATCATTGAAATGGCACTAACAATGAAAAAATCGCTGGTTTCTCGTAACATGATTAACCAGCCAAGAGTCACGAAGGGAATGGTATTAGCTGCTAGGTGCAAGAAGTCTCCATGCAGAAAAGGTGCGAATAATATGCCCCGCAGTCCCATAGCTGAACCGGGAATTATCCCAAATTTATCCAGTCCACCGCGGAAAACAATTAGGTCGAAAAATTCCATAATCCACATTAGGGCAACAGTTCCACCCAAGATCAACACCTGGGCTTTTAACTCATTGATAATTCCTCTTGCATTATCCCGACTCATTTTTTTTCCTCTGGTATAGTAAGTTGTATTTGTTCTAAGTTAGCAACTTCATGGGGAATTTTTGGTAATCCAGATAGCTTGCAGGGCTTTCGGAAAGTCAGGTGGTCAAAACCTGGGCAACGCTGGGTGTCTGGAAATAGACATTTTTAGCGATCGTGTTAATCCCAGATGTAAAATAACAGCATAAATACTTATTAAATTTTTGTTGGGACTGTATAAATACATAGTAACTACAGTACAGAATTTTTTGCAAAAATTATTCCCGTGCAAATTAAATAAAAATAAGAATCTCTAGCAAATTAGCCCGTAAATTTCAGTAAGAATTTAGATTAAATGACTGACAGATTAAGTAAATTTATAGCTATATTTTAGCGAATTAGCCATAATTTTAAATAGGGCTTTATTACTATAAAGAATTAGTGAAACCTGTGCAAAACTCTTGCGGTCTACTAAATATTAGAGGACATTAATAACAGAGCGAAGATTTTTGCTCTTTACAGAAACTCCAGAGTAAAACCATGAAATCTAAATTTTTAACAGGATTAATCGTTGCTACAGCTTCAGTTGCCAGTATCTTTTACAGCACAAGTGCCCATGCTTTGCAACTAACTAACTCAATGTGGTCTGAGTTCAATCAATATGTACAAAAAGAGCGTTTACAACTTCAAGGAGCCGAGCTTTTAGAGCTAGATTCTGGTAGTTTAAGATGGGCAAATGGTGTTGATAACGCAGAGATTTACTTTATTAATGAAGGAGCAGCTTTTAGAAATGCTCTCTATTACTCTGTAAATAATGGCCCAGAACAGTTAATTTGGGGCGATATTGCTTCTCCTAATAGCATTATAAAGGAAGCAAATGGGCCAATGACATTAGGCCAAGGTTTCAGTTTAGGCAGCTACAAAGGTGATACACAGTTATCTTTTTCCCTTGCTGCTAATGGCAACAAAAATCGTCGCTACGGTGGTGTCGCTGCTAACAACCCAGATGGACTACAACACATAATTGCTTATAATGTGAAGGCTGGTGGCGAAAACTGGGTATTAATGGGTTTTGAAGATTTGTTTGGCGCTAAAGGTGCAACTGGTGGTAGCAACCAAAAATCTGACCGCGATTTTAATGATGTAGTGGTTGCGATTCGTGGTGTTAAAGGTACTGCTGTTGGCGTACCTGAACCTTCTGCAATGCTGGCTTTGTTGGGTGTAGGTTCTTTCTTAGGGTTGCGCCGTCGTCGCCAAAGCACGAACGAAGCTTAATTAAGACAGACAAGATCGATCGTAAAGCTGGTTTATTGTAAGGACTTTAGTCCTTGTATTTGGAAAAGACTGAAGTCGTCACGACAAACTTCATGAGAATTAAAATTTTTTGTTCCCTGTTGACCTTTATTCGGGTGCAAATACCATTTGCGGGAGTAACAGAAAGTTTCCATCTGAGTTAACTAGTTTACTAATTCCTAAAAAGCGTTGATCTTCGTGATAAATCTGTAGCACATCTCCTGAGTGTTCGGGTGAAATATCTGAAAGCAGAATCCGCTGACCTTGACACCAAGCTTTAGCTTCCTTTGCTGATAAGTTGATTGTTGCTAAATGGCTTAATGCTGTTTCTGGTGGAATGGGATTAAATATTCCTTGTTTTATTTGAGTTTCTAACTCTGGAAAAGTTAAACTTTCGGTTAATTGTAACCCACAACTGGCGGTGCGAGTTAAGGCGGCGAGTGTTCCTCCTGTTTGTAAAGCTATTCCTAAATCCCGTGCGATCGCTCTAATATAAGTACCAGGCCCACAAGCAATTTCTAAGTCTAATTCTGGGAATTCTCCGCTACGCCAATCTAAGATTTTGATTTGATGAATTTCCACAGGTCTAGGGGCAACTGTAATGTTTTCTCCGGCACGGGCTAAGTCATATAACCGTTTACCTTGAACTTGAATTGCACTATAATTAGGTGGGATTTGTTGAATAGTTCCTTTAAATTTTTCTAGAGCTATTTTTACCTGTTCTAAAGTTAAGTTATCTGCCGAATTTTCGGAAGTTACTTCTCCTTGTAAATCGTCGGTAGTGGTAGTTATTCCTAATTTAATTGTGGCGCGATATGCTTTATCTTCTCGCAGGTATTGTAATAGACGAGTTGCTTTACCTAAAGCTATGGGTAAAACTCCTGTCGCTGCGGGATCTAATGTTCCGCCATGCCCGACTTTTTTTTGCCGCAATAGACGGCGTACTTTGGCTACGCAGTCGTGAGAAGTAATACCAAATGGTTTGTTTAAGTTGAGGAAACCTTGCACGATTTAGTAATTAAGATTTGGTGATTTTTAGTTGCGTTTATTAGGTGAGATCACCGTTGCTGGTGATGGACGTTCTAAAGCTAATTGTAACTCAGCTTCGGAGAGCGATCGCACTAAACTTAGCGGCAAAGGTTCTTGACTCAAATATCTAATGTAGGATGGAGTCAAATAAGCTTGATATTCTGGTCGATCGGCAACATATAATTTAAAGAAAGCTACACTTAAAGCTTTCATGTAATCACGCGCCAACTCAGGATTTGGGCCAATTACTGATAAAGGTAAAGGTACACTAGATTCAGACTCTGCTAAAGTAGAAAAGTGTGTTGCGTTATTCATGATTAACAAGTATCGGTTAGGATTATTTAACCAAGTAAAAGGCGCAATTTGTTCTGGTAAAGCGGGGGCAACTGTATCAGCAGTACCCGCAACTATAGCGACGGGAATATTAATATTGTTCAAACCATCTTTGCCAAAAATACTACTACCGATTGGGTTAATTGCGATCGCTGATTTTATTCTAGCATCGCGCAAGTT
>JBAVZX010000267.1:0-4869 GCA_049589015.1 Phormidium sp.
TTAACACTTGAACCCATTATACATTAAAGTTAAAAACTAGATTTAACTTGGACTGCGGTTAAAACCGCCAGGTGCGTTTCATCCCCATATCTAAAGCTAGGGGCTTTCACTCACGTTTTTCGGTAAATCCATAAATCCCGATCAAGACTTTCTTCTATTCTGTACTCGATCGCAAGCCTTCCGTGCTCTCTCCCGTGCTTTTGCTAAAACTTCCTTCTCATCCACCGTCAAAATTTGGCGATTTCGCATGACAATTTCCCCGTCTACCATCACAGTATGTACGTCCGACCCTCTAGCAGAATAAACTAGAATAGCGATCGGATCATGCAGCGGAGTCATGTGTGGAACTTGGGTATCAATTAAGATTAAATCAGCTAAAAAACCTGGTTGAATCGCACCTAAACAATCACCCATTCCGATCGCCTTAGCACCACCTCTCGTTGCCATGCGAAACACATCTTTTGCGACTAAAATATCTGGCTGACGGGTAACAACTTTTTGCAAAAGCGCCGCATCTCTCATCGTTTGAATCATATCTTGGGTGTTGTTACAAGCTGGCCCATCGCACGCCAAACCGATGTTAATATTTTTGGCTCTTAATTTGGGAATGGGAGCTACCCCAGAAGCTAAAATCATATTACTTGTGGGGTCGTGGATGACGTGAGAACCAGTCTCGGCAATTAACTCAATGTCGGAGTCAGAAAGGTGAACGCAATGATTCAACATTACCTGATCTCCCAATGCTCCCACATCTGCCAACATCTCGACATTGCTTTTACCCGTGCGCTGTCTGACTAAATCGTTGTATTCTGGAGTTTCGGAAGTATGGAGGTGAATCGGAACGTTTTTAGTTTGGGAAATTTGTACCGCATCTTCAAATGCTTTGGGGCTCGAACTCCAAGGAACTAAAGGGCCTACACCAACGCGAGTTCGGCTAGTTTGACAATGACAAATTAAGTGTTCGGAACGGCGCATGATATCGGAACGAGTTTCGAGAAAGCCGTCAAAAAAGTTTTCGTCGTTTGTACAACGAAAAAAGATGGAACGGATACCCGTGCGATCTAAACTATTGACAGCAATTTCATCTACACTGTCGCTGTAATGGGGGGTAAAAAATATTTCGCAAATGGTGGTATTACCTGCTTTCAAATTTTCGATCGCGCCCAATTCCATGCTAACAGCGTAATCTTCCGGCTCAAAAGCTTGCATGAGGGGAATTTGTGCTTCTGAAAGCCAGTGTAACAGACTACGATCGCTACCCAAAGAACGCCCTAAAATCATACATAAATGGGTGTGGGCGTTGATGAAGCCGGGACAAACTAACATTCCTGTGGCATCGATTACTTGATCAACACTAGTATTTTCAGGTTGACCGCTGCCAACGGCAACAATTTTGTTCCCTGCTACTAAAACATATCCGTTTTCGATGATTGTCCCAGCATCGTCGCTGGTCAGAATCCTTCCCCCTGAAATCAGCCAATTAGACATTTGTGATTTGTCCTTTGTGAATTTTATCCTTTAGACTCTTGACTAATTATTGATTGTTGTTACCTTTGCTGCTATGGGAATACTAATATTAAAGAGTAAACGAATTTAAGTTGATAAATATGGAAATAATTGATATTATCACCAAAATTCCTGGTTATTCGATTACTGAGCCATTATATGCAGGTTCTAAAACCTTGGTATATCGGGCTATTCGCGAATTAGACGGGCAACCTGTAGTTATCAAACTGCTCAGGCTGGAATATCCCACCTTTAAGGAGTTATTGCAATTTCGGAATCAGTATGCGATCGCGAAAAATCTCGATTTACCAGAAGTTGTCCGTTGCTACAGTTTAGAAAACTACCGCAACAGTTATCTCCTGATTATGGAGGATTTTGGCGGCATTTCTCTAAAACAATATATATCAGATCGGATGCTTGATTTAGGCGAGTTTTTCCCGATCGCTTTACAAATTGTTACAGCTTTAGATGGTCTTTACAATCAACGAATTATTCACAAAGACATCAAACTAGGTAATATTCTCATTAATCCAACTAGTAAGCAAGTGAAGCTGATCGACTTTAGTATTGCTTCTCTACTTCCGAGAGAAAGACAAGAAATCAAAGGTACTAACGTTTTTCAAGGTACTCTAGCTTACATTTCTCCTGAACAAACAGGACGGATGAATCGGGGAATTGATTATCGCACTGATTTTTATTCGCTGGGAATCACTTTCTACGAATTACTAACTGGGAGACTGCCATTTCAAACTAACGATCTGATGGAGTTGGTACATTCTCACCTTACCAAACAACCGATCGCAGTTCACAGTTTAAATCCTCATATTCCCTTGGTATTATCAAACATTGTTGACAAGTTAATAGCTAAAAATGCCGAAGATCGTTATCAAAGCGCCTTGGGAATTAAACATGATTTAGAACTTTGCTTAAATCAATGGCAGGAAAAAGGAAATATTGAATTATTTGAGTTAGCAAAACGGGATATTTGCGATCGCTTTGTCATTTCCGAAAAACTCTATGGTCGTCAAGAAGAAGTTAACACTTTATTAGCTGCTTTTGATCATGTGAGTCAAGGCAATAGCGAACTAATACTTGTAGCCGGATTTTCTGGGATTGGCAAAACCGCTGTTGTCAACGAAGTTCATAAACCAATTGTCCGACAACGGGGCTATTTTATCAAAGGTAAATTTGATCAATTTCAGCGGAATATTCCCTTTTCTGCCTTTGTGCAAGCCTTCCGAGATTTAATGGAACAATTGCTAAGTGAAAGCGATGAAAAACTCAAAAAGTGGCAGAACAAAATTTTAACAGCTTTAGGAGAAAAGGGTCAAGTAATTATTGAAGTTATTCCCGAACTTGAACAAATTATTGGGCAACAACCAGCAGTTCCTGAACTTTCAGGTGAAGCGGCACAAAATCGATTTAAGCTGCTATTTCAAAAATTTATTCAAGTTTTCGCAAATCAAGAACATCCCTTGACAATTTTTATTGATGACTTGCAATGGACAGATTCCGCTTCCTTGAAATTAATCGAATTATTGATGAGCGAAACTGATGCTCCTTATTTATTACTAATTGGAGCTTATCGGGATAACGAAGTCAGTCCGACGCATCCGTTAATGTTAACTTTAGAAAAACTGCACAAAGTTGGCGCAACCATTAATACAATAACTCTCCCTCCTCTAGATTTATTAGATTTAAATCTTTTGATTGCTGATACCCTAAATTGTCCAGCAAAAATGGTAATTCCCCTAACCGAATTAGTGTATCAGAAAACCAAAGGTAATCCATTTTTTAGCAACCAATTTCTCAAATTTTTACATGAAGAACAAGTCATTTCCTTTAATGTAGAAGTTGGTTATTGGCAATGTGACATGACCGAAGTCAGGGCATTAGCGCCAACAACTGATATTGTGGAATTTATGGGGCAACAACTGCAAAAATTACCCCAAAATACACAAGATGCCCTCAAACTTGCGGCTTGTATTGGCAACGAATTTGACTTGCATATATTAGCGATCATCGCCCAAAAAACTTCCGCAGAAATCGCTAATGATTTATGGGTAGCATTACAAGAAGGATTGATTATTCCCAAAAATGAAGTTTATAAGTTTTTCCAACAAAATGAATTAGAAAAAGCTAATCATCAATTATCAGTTAATTCCCCTAATGCTGCTTATAAATTCTTGCACGATCGTGTCCAACAAGCCGCTTATTTTTTAATTCCCCAAGCCCAGAAAAATTCCACACACCAACAAATTGGCAAACTGCTTTTACAAAATATATCTGGGGAAAAAAGGGAAGATAGTATTTTTGAAATTGTTAACCATCTCAACATTGGTGCTGATCTAATTACAATTGAACCAGAAAAAATAGAATTAATTCAACTCAATCGCATAGCTGGACGGAAAGCGAAATTAGCTACAGCTTATGAACTTTCTGCTAAATATTTGAAAGTCGCTTTAGATTTGCTGAGTGATGATTGCTGGAAAACCCAACATGAACAGGCGATTAATGTTTATTTAGAGGCGATTGAAGCAGAATATTTAAACGCTAACTTTGCTCAAGCAGAATATTTAACTGAAACTGCTCTCAAATTCGCTCAACAAGAACTGGATAAAGTTAAAATTTATGCCAAACAATTATTAATTTTAATTGCCCAGAATCGCCTAGTTGAAGTATTAGAAACCGCGACAACTGCTCTGCAAATTTTAGGAGTTGAATTACCAGAAAATCCCGATGCTCCATCTACTTTAGTAAGCCAACTTCAGGAAGATATGAGGATTCGGGGAATTCAGCAAATTGAAGATTTATCTCACTTAGATTTAATGACTGATCCCCATAAGTTGGAAGCAATGCGAATTCTGATGATTTTGTTTGCTCCCGTCTTGATTGGCTATCCTAATTTGATGCCACTTTTAGGTTTTAAAATGGTGGATTTGTGCGTAAAATATGGCAATTCACAGCTAGCAACTTTTGCTTATGTTTTCTATGGTTGGTTACTTTGTGGCGTTTTGGGAGATATTGAAGCGGGATATCAATTTGGTCAATTAGGTGTGAATTTGTTATCGCAATTTAGTGTTAGTGAAATTAATTGTCGGACGGAAGAAGTATTTTACGGATTTGTGAAACATTGGAAAGATCCTTTATCAACAACTCTCGATCCTTTACTGAAATCATTTCAAGCCGCAATTGACGTAGGAGATTTAGAATATGCAGGTTATAGTGCAACTATTTACTGTCATAATCTCTTTTTCGTCGGTCATCCTTTGGATTATGTAATTCGGGAACAAGAAAAGTATATGGATGTGATGCGAAAGAATAAACAAGAATTCTTGATTAATCACACTAGTATTATTCGTC
>JBAVZX010000268.1:0-5374 GCA_049589015.1 Phormidium sp.
TCGTTTTCAATTTCCTGATTAGCTCTCTCAATACATCAGATTTGGTTCTGCCGTTTTGTTGGCAGTAGGTTTTAATAATCTCAAACTCTTCATCCGTCAGTCGAAAAAATATGCTTTTTTTCATGGCCATTGTATATCAGATAGATATACAATTATCGCAGGAGGAAAACAGATGAAAGCTAGATACCAGTATCGATTCTATCCCACAGACCAACAGCAGCAGAGTTTAGCTCGGTTGTTGGGTTGTGTGCGCGTGGTCTGGAATGATGCTTTGGCTATCTGCAAGCAATCTGAAAAGAAACCTCAGTCTGCTGAACTTCAAAAGCTAGTCATCACTCAGGCAAAAAAGACTGAAGCTAGGGCGTGGTTGAGCGAAGTTTCAAACATTCCATTGCAGCAGTCAGTAGCTGATTTAGAGATAGCTTTTAAGAACTTTTTCGATTCTTGCAAAGGCAAGAGAAAAGGTAGAAAGGTTGGTTATCCCAAGTTCAAAAAACGGACTAATAGCCAATCAGCAAGGTTCAGAATTGGAGGTTTTTCTATTAAAGGTGATGAGGTCTATTTAGCTAAAATTGGCAATGTTAAACCAATTTGGTCTAGGGAGTTGCCGTCCCAACCAAGTTCGGTCACTGTTATCAAGGACTGTGCTAATCGTTATTTCTTAAGTTTTGTAGTAGAAGTAGAATCTATTCAAGTCGATGCCAAGAACCAAAGCATCGGTATTGATTTAGGTATTAAAACTTTTGCTGTAATGAGTAACGGTGAAAAAGTTCTTAGTCCTTGCTATAAAGCGCTAGACTGCAAGATTCGTAAGCTTCAGCGCCAGCTAGCTCGTCAGCCAAAAGACTCAAACCGGAGAAACAAAACCCGTGTCCAAATTGCCAAGCTACACAACCAAATCACTGATACACGCCAAGATTTTCTACATAAACTGTCAACCAAAGTCGTTAGTGAAAACCAAACTATCGTATTGGAAGACTTGAATGTGTCGGGCATGGTTAAAAATCGCCAGTTATCTAGAGCGATTAGTCAGCAGGGATGGCGAGAATTTCGGGTTTTAGTTGAGGCAAAGTCTGAAAAGTATGGGCGTAATTTCGTCGCTATTAACAGATGGGAACCAACAAGCCAAGCCTGTTCTGAGTGCGGCTATAAATGGGGCAAAATTGATTTGTCAGTACGTTCTATACTGTGTTTGAATTGCGGCACAGAACACGACAGAGACGAAAACGCATCAGTAAATATAGAAATGGTCGGCACGGGGCATCGGCACGACCTTAAATGTACGTCGAGGGACGGTAAGACTATTTCGGTAGCACGACCCAATGAAGCGTAAAGAATCACCGTAGCTTCAGCCCGGTGAGTATGTCAATCAACAATTTTTTTCAGCAATTGAGATCAAAATCAGGATTTTTTTGCCGTTGTTGTTATTTGGGCATGAAATTATTTGGATTATCAGTTTGTCTTAAGCTGGCATTGGCAGGCAAATTAGTGTTATTAGAAACTTTGTTAAACACCAAAGCCCCTTTACCAAAACCAGCGGGTCTAGGTTTTCCGGCTTCAATGCCTTGTAGTTCCATTCGCAGTTTACCGTCAGGAGTAAACTCAAAAATCGTTTGGGCGGTTTTATTGTTATTTGTAGTCAAATCCAATTGCATCGGTTTGCTACTTGTGGAAGCAACTCGGTATCGTAGTTGTAAAGCTTGAGCTTTTTCTGAGCTTGACGGCAAGACAATAAATAATTTACCATCTGACCCAAAAATAAAAGTGAGATTCTGAGTCGAAGAAACTCGACTTTGCCAACTTCCCACTAATCTCTGGTTGATTGGGTTTGCAGCTTGCTTGGTTTGTGCTGTTGGCTGTGCTGTTGATGGCAAAATATCAAGGTTTGTGCTAACTGTACCAATTAAGCCCAAAAGTAAGCTAGAAACGAATAGTTTCCCGAACATTGGGACTGCACCCGAAAAATGATCAAGATTGAGGATAGGGTTACGCATGGTGTTTCCGCAGAAAAATCAACTAGAGATTGTTCGCACATCTATTGTTAATTTAGTCAATAGAAGGCTAGTCTTTGTCAAAGACGCAGTAGTTACCTCATTTGTGCCAGAGGTGAATTGCGTCTCTAAATATGCTTGGAGGTCATCTTACCAAACCCATCGTCAACTAATGATAACAGCAGGAGATTTTTTCGATATAGTTGAGTTTCAGACAAAATAAAAAAATCTAAACTTTAATCAAAGTGTTTTTATTCGGTTAGACATCTTGCGGGGAGTGAGTCTCATGGTTGCGGAAGTAGAAAAGCCTAATATGCAAAGCTTGCAAACAAATGCTATTGATTTGTTAGGACAAGTTGGTTCGTTATTACATCGTGTTAGTACGGCGCTGAGTTCTGATACTGCTAGTGAAAAGTATGCCAAATTTCAGCGAGAAGTCGCTGATGCTACGCGGAATGTTTCAGATTTAGAGTTGAGAATGGCAATAGTTGCGCCCATGAAAGCGGGTAAATCTACGATTATTAACGCTATTGTTGGTCAGGAATTATTGCCGAGTCGTAATGCAGCAATGACAACTTTGCCTACGGAGATCATTTTTGATCCGCAGTTAGCTGAGCCTGTTTTAACTTTAACTCCGCAAATTCAAGATGTTTTTCGTGACACTTTTACGGCTTTACAGCGCAAAATTGCTGAGTTAGGTTTAGACCGAGTGCAGGAAAGAATGGCGCAATATCCGCATTTGGCAAAGTTACCGGAAAAAATTCAGGGAATGACGGGAATTGCTATTGATCACAAAATTTCTGGTCGGTTGGCGATTATTAATAGTTTACGTGCTTTGAATGATATTATTCGCCTTTGTAGTGTTTTAGATCCGCTTTCTGATCCTTTACAATCGCTGATTGATGTACCACGAATTTACTCTCCTTTTTACCGATCGGGAATTACAGACCGAGCCGATATTGCTGGTAAATTGGTAATTGTGGATACTCCCGGCCCGAATGAAGCGGGGGAACATTTAAAACTGGTAAATGTGGTAGCGGAACAATTACAGGCGAGTTCGGTAATTTTAATTGTGCTGAATTTTACGGAGTTAAATACGAAGGCGGAAGAGGAGATTAAAAAGGATGTAGAACGAGTAATTGAACTGCGAGGAAAGGATAATTTATATGTTTTGGTGAATAAGGTCGATCAGCGGAAAGAGGGGGATATGACTCCCGAACAGGTGCGTCAATTTGTGGCGGCGGAGTTTGGTATTGGGGATGGTGAACAGAGCGATCGCGTATTTGAAATTTCTGCGCGATGGGCGTTTTCTGCGGCTAATTTTTTGGGAGAGGTGCAGCAACGTCCGGGTGATGAGGTGGCGCAATTGAAGACGGCGCGATCGCTCGCTCAAGATGTTTTTCCGTTAGATTGGGAAGAAGAATTACAAGAAACTACAGTCGCTCAATTACAAAAGAAAGCCGAAAAACTTTGGAATAAATCAGGCTTTGATTTATTTTTAACTAATGCTGTCAATGCTTTAATGACTGAAGCAGCACCCAGATGTATTACTTCTTCTTTAAAAATCGCTAGAGGTCGATTACTAGAGCTTCTGGAAGATACGCAATTACGCAGTCGGGCTATTAATGAAGATGGGGAAAAACTGCGTTGGGAAGTTGCGGCATTAGATGAAGATATTAATAGCATTGAAAACTGCCGTAACAGTTTACAGGAAATTGAACAACTCAAAATTGATTTGCAGGAAAAATTGAATAAGATTTTAGAACGTCTTCAACAAGAAGGGAAATTAAGTGTAGAAACATATCTGCTACAAGAAGATCAACAAGTTGCTGATTTTGTGGAAAAAGGTGGCACAACTGGCAGGGTTTTTGCTAACTGGATCTCGCAACAAAAGCAAGAAGTGGCAACTGAGTCTAAGCGACTGAGTTCAATGGAATTTACTACTTTAAGGGAAGCGGAAGAATTTGCTGCTTTAGCTGTAGCTTATGCCAAACGTCGAGTAGATTTGTTATTAGAAAAGGTGCAGGAAAATACTGGTCAAGTAATTGATGAAGCTCGACAAAAAATGATGAATTTCTTAGATGAGCAAACTAGACCAATTATAGAACGAGCCAGGGAAAGATTGAATGAAAATTTCCATTTAAATCTGTCTTTACCTAATCTCAGATTTCAGTCGGATTACTATATTGATTTGAATAAACCTTTAGTAATTCGCCATACTCGGAAGATTGACCAAGGTTATAGTGAAGTAGTCAGGTCGAAGCGATCGTTTTTCCATTTCCTGTGGTTAGTTCCTTTTGAAATTACCGAGAAAGTCAAAAGACCGCATAAAACTGAGAATTTTTACACGGTTTCTTTGCAAGGAATAATTTATGAAATTAACAAGTTAATTGACCAAAGGATTAATGACATTAAAAATGGTATTAGTCAATATTTGGATGAAGATTTCCAACAAAGGATTGATGACTTTTTTAATGATTTGGATGGTTACTTAAATAACTATCGCAATAGTTTAAAACAAGCGCAAGTAGACCAACAGCTTTCTATTGAAGCTAAAACTAAGTTAATTGAGGGGCTTAATTCCTTAGTTCCCGAAGTTAAAGAACAGGTGAAGAAAGCTGATGTTTATCTCAAATATATGCAAGAGATAGTGTCTAATGAATAGCACAAATTTTTCCGGTAAATGCGAATTTTGGTACTAGAGGATTAATCAAATCTTTTAGGCAAAAGCATTGTCATAAATTACTTTGCCATAGTCCAGTTTGATAATGCGATCGCCTAAATCAAAATACTGATCGTCATGACTAATTACTAACACCAATTTACCTTTATTTCGGAGTTTGGGCAAAAATTCAGTGTAAAATAATTCTTTAAAAATTGGGTCTTGATCTGATGCCCATTCGTCAAAAAGATAGATTGGTCGATCTTCTAAATAAGCCGTAAGCAGTGCTAATCTTTTGCGCTGTCCTTGAGAAAGTGCTGTGGTGGAAAGTTTACCATTTTCTACTTTTACTTTGTGATCAAGTTGCAGTTGGCGCAAATATCCTTCCGCTACAGAATCAAGATTATATTGGGCAAAGCCTAACAGTCGCTCGAATAAATAAAAGTCTGAAAAAACCACAGAGAAATGCTGCCGATACCATTCACGATTTGGCTGATTAATTTGTTGCTCGTCTAAACAAATTTTGCCAGATTCGGGAATATAAAGTCCGGTAATTAGTTTAGCTAAAGTAGATTTACCGCTACCATTACCACCAATCAAAAAGACAACTTCTCCTGGTTTAAATTTTAGGTCAACCGGGCCAAGGGTAAAGTCTAGATTTTCGCGATCGCTCCCATAAGCATGAGTCACTCCCCGCAATTCTAAACAATGCCAACTTGGG
>JBAVZX010000269.1:0-2752 GCA_049589015.1 Phormidium sp.
GGTAAACTCTGACTAATTGTAAAGGATCGGCTTTTATTAAGGGTAAGTTGGGGGAAATGCGATCGCCCAATACCACTTCTTCTTTATCTAACATTGGCTGCAAATCTATTAATGCTGATTGTACCAATGACTTTAAATTCAAAGGTTGATAATTTAATTTCAATCCCCAAACTTCCGCCGCATGAGTTTCAATTAAAGAGTTAATTAACCCTAATTGTCGCTCATTACTTTCCTGCATTCTTTCTAAGACTTTACGCGGAAGCTGAATCGTTTCCCCAACTTGATTAGTCAAATTATTCAATACCATTTTAGTACCAATTACCGGATTTCTTAAATCGTGAGAAACCGCATGGAGAAATACATTTAATTGTTGCCGCAATTGAGTTTCCAAAGCTTTTAATTGAGCATTTGCTTCTTCTGCTGACAAGCGGTGGTGAATTTCTTCTTGCAGTTGAGAGTTTTGTTGTTGTAATTGTTTTTGCAATTTCCTAATATTCAAATGAGTATTAACTCTGGCTAAAACTTCTTCCACCTGAAAAGGTTTAGTAATATAATCCACACCGCCAGCTTGAAAAGCCTTGACTTTATCAAAAACATCATCCAAAGCACTAATAAAAATTACTGGAATTTCGCGAGTTTTATCCGATTTTTTTAAGCGGCGACAAACTTCATAGCCATTCATATCTGGCATATTAATATCAAGCAAAATTAAATCTGGTGTTACTACCTCTACAGCTTGTAAAGCTCTTTCTCCATTAATCACCTTTCTCGTCTTATATCCATTTTCAGTTAACATCACAGATAACAGACGCAAGTTATCAGGCGTATCATCAACTAATAAAATATCGGCAGCGACAAGTTGAGAAGTATTCATCGGTAAGGGTTACTACGGTTTTAAGAATCAGTTAGTGGTTAGCTGTCTGTTAAAAATTACAACTAACCACTAACCAGTTTATCCTTAAAAATTAAAGCTGGTACGAATTACTCCGACATATTGGGTATCGTTTCTACTGTCATTTTCTGGATTAAAAATTACCCAGAAGCCAGGAGTAACCGTGATGTAATCATTCACTTGGAAGCGGAAAAAAGCTTCTACATGGTAGGAAGTATCGCGCTCTTTACGAACATCGCTGTTAGTTACTCGTGGCGGTAAACCAACTAAAATACCGGGTAAATTGCCTTTTTTCCCCACATCTGGAAAAGATATCCCTACAGCACCAAACCAAATATCAGCATCGCTACCTTTGTTGACTAAAGTAGTAAATTGTCCACCCCTACCATTAGTTATTTCAGTCAAACCAGAACTTTCTGCTTGAGCATTTATATAACCTCCCCAACCATGAATTTGAAAATTAGGAGTCAAGCGATAATAACCTTGAATTCCAAAAGTATCGCTGGATGTAGCTATGGCATCTCCAAAAGGACGAATCGCTAAAAAACTGCCTGTACTTCCGGTGAGATCTACTAATCTTCCTGGTGCATAAGCATGGGAATATGATACACCGATCGCACCCGAATTACCATATAACGCTAACTGAGCCATAGCATTATATTTGCCATTAAACAAACCATTTCCATCAGTAGGATTAGCCGGATTTCCTGCTAAATATCCCAAGGTAAGAATGACATTTTTGGTAAAGTTAATATTGGTGGCAATACCACCGCCTCCTTGTCGGAAAAATGGGCTATATTCACCAAATTTGGAAGGGATTCCACGAGCATCATCAGCAATTCCCGGAGGCGTAATTGTATCAGTAATATCAGTGTAACCTACTCCAGTTGGCCCTACTGTAACTGTCACCGATGAAGTCAAGGGAAACCGATATAACAAATGAGGAATGAAAACTCTGCTGTCAGTAGCGGTATCAAAATTTAGGCTAGCCATATTTGTACCCGTGACTTCAGAAATTGGGCGGAAGTTACCCATTTCTAAACGAGTTCTCAACAAATCTTTGCCCGTAAAACTTGTTTCTAAGTTCAACCGAATTCGATAAGCAAAAGTAGTTTGCGATCGATTAGAATTACTACCAAGAGCATTCCCAAATGTATCTTGAATTGCTGTAATTACTTCAGCATTCAGTTTAGTAGTAGTAGAAAATTGATTAGCTTCTAACTCAGTAGTACGCGCTTCTAAAGCATCAACTCTCCCGCGCAAAGTAGCCAATTCAACAGCAAATTCTTCTTGTAATCTGCGTAGGCGATCCAAATCTTCTCTACTTACTCCTTGGGGTAAGGTAGCAATTAATTCTTGAATTCTATCTAAACAACTGTTCAATCCAGCGGCAAATTCATAGCGCGTCATCGCCCGATTACCGCGATAAGTTCTGTCTGGGTACCCTTCAATACAACCATAACGTTCTACCAAAGATTGTAATGCTTGAAATGCCCAGTCTGTTGGTTGCACATCGCGCAATTGGGAAACAGATGTTACTTGATCTATGCCATCAGAATTAGTATCTGATACTTCACCTAATGGGGATAAATCTGTTTCTAAAGAATCCAGTGGTGTTGCCCAAGTTGTAGGTGCTACCAAAAGGGAGAATAAAAGACTAAATCCAAAATATTTTTTCTGCATCAGCACTCCTCACAAGTACCAATTTTTAGCATAGATCAGAATATCTGGAAATTTTCATTTTAGATACAATTCATTAAGTTTAGCCTCAAAATACCCGGTGAGGTGTGAGGTAATTATTGATAATTTTCTATCTTAAATAAGTGCTGCTTTAGTAATATCACTAATTGTATCTAGGCG
>JBAVZX010000270.1:0-4755 GCA_049589015.1 Phormidium sp.
TTGACGGTGTGGTTGAGTACGGGATACTCGCCCAAAGATTTGGCTATAGCTACGGATTCGACTAAGGTATCAAAAATCTTTACGCCCCGTGATTGGTCGTGGGTGTCGGCATCTGGGCCATCTAAGGAAAAATTGAGGAAGTCAATCAAGCCCCGCATTTCTTCGGCCTTTTTCGGGTAAAGAATGGTGTTGGTGGTCATGCTGGTGATGAACCCTTGGGCTTTAGCTTCGGTGTAAATTTGAGCTACGTCCGATCGCAGTAGGGGTTCGCCACCTGTAAAATCGATGTATTTTACCCCTAAGCGCCGCAAATCTCTTAAGTTTTGCTGAATCGTCTGGAAATCTGCTTCTTTAGGCGGTTCTAGTGCCCAAATATCGCAAAAATGACAACGAGCATTACACCGATAGGTTAAATAGTAATTTGCCACCAAAGGTGCCATAGCTTCTCCAAAGTAAGATTTGCCATTGTCTAATTGAACTAGAAACCTGAGCCAATTAAACCCATAGTTTTTGCAGTCCTGCAATCATTTTCCAGGGAAATCGCCCCTTTGAGCAGGGTAATTTTTTCCCTGTCCATTATTTCTGTCATGATAATTTCGTATTAGTTTAGCGGCAATTTAGTAATTCCGCTGGGTAAATCGGGGAATAATAGGATCGTGCAAAACATCCTCGAACAGCTTAGGATTACGGTAACTAGATAATTTTCCTTTTAAATTAAGGAATTTAATCACAGGAAATTTGCTCAGATCTAAGCTAACTAAGTGGGACAAACTCGTAGGATACCTAGTAATAAAGAGCAAAAAGGGAACTTTATGGATATTATTGAACAACTGCCCCCTGCCGATCCCAAAAGAGTGGGTGTTTATATGCCCTACTACCAAGGCAATAAGCGAACTTTTCTCCCCAAGGCAATGAGCCTTTATGAAAAGGGTGTACTCGAAGGAAATCGCAAAATTGAAGGTGGGGAGAGCATTCCTTTTGTGGCAACCTGGAGTGTGGCTGCATTACCCGCAGATTTAACTCGTTGTCGGTTGCAGTTTGATGGCAATGCGGAACTCAGCTATGAGATTACTTTGGCAAATAATGAATTTGTTAACTTTCTCATAGAAGTGATAATAAATTTTAAGTCCACACGGACGATCGACTTTTCCAAGAGTTTCTACCGTAGGCTCTTGCGCCTGGATGAATAAAAATTGGAAAAGCCACCTTGTTAGAAAGTGAAGTCAGGAGCTAGGGTGTGCCAAAATTGACGAAATATCTGCTGATTGGGTCAACAGAATCTTATAGTGGCAAGTCAGCAGTAATATTGGGGCTTGCCCATCAGTTAAAAGAAAAAAAACTGGATATTGCCTACGGTAAGCCTCTGGGAACTTGTTGGAATGATTCCCTTGGGGATGCTATGGATGAGGATGTAAAGTTTTTGGCTCAAAGTCTGAACTTACCTGTGGATAGAATCAGAAAAACTTTGTTTTTCCTCAATGAGCAAACTGTGGAAAATCGGATTAAAGGCGAAGATACGATAGATTACCGAGAAGAATTGGCAAAGTATCTGGATGTAGCTGCTGGGGAGTTAGTGTTTTTAGAGGGGCCGGGTACTTTAGATGAAGGCAGTTTGTTTGATTTGTCTTTGCTAGATGTAGCTAATACTGTTAATGCCTCAATATTACTAGTGTCTCGTTGGCAGTCGGTTCTGTCGGTACATAAGTTGTTGTCAGCTAAGCGTTTGTTGGGCGATCGCTTATTGGGTGTGATGCTCAATGATGTGCCAGCAGCAGAAATGGAAATCGCCCAAACAGAAGTCCGCCCGTTTCTGGAAAAACGCGAGGTTCCGGTGTTGGGCATTTTGCCCCGCAGTGCTTTGCTGCGTAGTGTGACTGTGAGGGAACTGGTAAAACAATTGAAGGCTGAGGTTTTATGCCGTAGCGATCGCTTGGATTTACTGGTGGAAAGCTTGACAATTGGGGCAATGGATGTTAATTCAGCGCTGAAGTATTTCCGCAAAGGGCGGAATATGGCGGTGGTGACAGGGGGCGATCGCACGGAAATTCAACTGGCAGCTTTGGAAACTTCTACCCAATGCTTGATTTTAACAGGGCATATTCCGCCTTCTGATTTGATTTTGAGTCGGGCTGAAGATTTGGAAATTCCGATTCTCTCTGTGGATCTGGATACTTTAACAACTGTGGAAATTATCGATCGGGCTTTTGGTCAAGTGCGTCTCCAAGAACCAATTAAGGAGGAATGTATCCGACAGTTAATGACAGAACATTTTGATATTAATCGCCTGCTGGCAAAACTCGACTTCCAACCAGCTGTGACTTTGCCTTAACCGAGTCTGTTAAAATAACTAGGTCGTTGTGTCTTCAACATTAATCCTTGAGTCAATCCCTGGACATTCCTAAATTTGATGAATTAGTCCAAGAACTAGCGACGATCCAACAAACAGGGGCAAAAAGAATTGCCCTGTTAGGTTCGCGCCACGTTCCTATTACCCATCAGCACTTAATTGAGATGATGAGCTATGCCCTGGTTTTAACGGGGAATAAACTGCTCACTTCTGGTGCTACTGGGACAAATGCAGCTGCAATTCGCGGCGCAATGCGGGCAGATCCCAAGTTGTTAACGGTGATTTTACCTCAAAGCCTGGACAGACAACCGCGAGAATCTCGTGAGTTGCTCGAACAGGTGATGCACTTGGTAGAAAAGCCGGAAAACGATCATTTGTCGTTGGGTGAAGCTAGCGCTCTCTGCAATCAGGAAATTGTTTCCCGATGTCAACAATTAATTTGCTTTGCTTTTCACGATAGTAGGACTTTGTTAAAAACCTGCGAAGATGCTGAGGAGCAAAGAAAATTAGTCACCTTGTTTTACTTTGATTAGGGTGTGAATTTGGGAAATAAATGAGGGCTGATGAGGTTATTACCAATGTCAGGATCGATAACTTTTCTGTATTGCATTGCTGTAGCTATTGTTTTAGTTTATGTTCCCTTTTTGCTGGTGGCTTTTGCTCGTGTCAATCTGGGAACAGAAGCTTTAGCAACTCCTAGAGCTATGGTGGATAAGTTACCTGCTTATGCTCAGCGTGCTACTTGGGCGCATCAAAATAGTTTTGAAGCTTTGATGATCTTCGCTCCAGCAGCATTAATGGCATACATGACAGGTGTCAGTTCGACTCTGGCACTATTTGCTGGGTTAACTTTTTTAGTCGCCCGCTTGCTTTACTCGGTGTTTTACATTTTGAATGTACCACTGTTGCGATCGCTGATGTTTGCGATCGCAACTCTTTGCAGTGGCACTTTAATTGTATTGAGTCTTAACCAGGCTAGATGAAATCAATTGTTAGGTAATGGGTAATAGGTAGGAAAATTAGCAATAACAAATCTCTGCCAAATTTTAGATTTGAAATTCCCAATTAACCACCAATTACCAATTACCAATCATCCTCTGTTAGCGTTCAGTTAGTTATTATGGCCTCAACTTATTCCTTTGATATTGTTAGTGACTTTGATTACCAAGAATTAGTGAATGCAGTGGATCAAACTAATAGGGACATTATTAGTCGCTACGACTTGAAAGATACTAAAACTACTGTAGAATTAGGTAAGGAAACGATTACTATTAACACGGATAGCGAGTTTACTTTGGATGCCGTGCATACAATTTTGCAAACAAAGGCAGCAAAGCGACAGTTATCTTTGAAAATTTTTGATTACGGCAAAATTGATGCAGCTAGTGGTAATCGAGTCAGGCAAGAAATTAAACTCAAAAAAGGCATTAGCCAAGAAATTGCTAAACAAATTAGCAAATCAATTCGCGATGAATTTAAGAAAGTGCAAGCTTCCATTCAAGGCGATGCGGTGCGAGTTTCTGCGAAAGATAAAGACGAATTACAGGCAGTTATTCAACGTTTGAAGCAGGAAGATTACCCGGTAGCGTTGCAATTTACTAACTATCGGTAAGGCAAGAAAGGTTTTAAGTTGTAGGGGCAGGTTTAGCCAATATATTTAGTATCTAGGACTTACGCACTGACACTAAATATGGTGGAATGGTGCGTTACACTGGCGTTAACGCACCCTACAAATAGAGCCTTTGCGTAAGTCCTAGTATCTTAACCACGAAATTATTGACAAAACCTGCCCTTCCTTTCACCTGCACTAGTTTTTAAAAGTATGGCTAATTCGGGAAAGATCGATCGCCAAAGAGAACATCAAGCCAATGAACGGACTTTTTTAGCTTGGTTAAGAACTGCCATTGCTTTAATTGGTTTTGGCTTTGCCATTGCTCGTTTTGGCTTATTTCTTCGGCAATTAGAAGCTTCTTTTACCGAAAATAATACTGTTCCTGATTCTTTTATAAATTCCCAAAATTTAGGAATTAGTTTAGTAATTTTGGGAGTGATTGTCATCGGTTTATCTGTATGGCGATATAACAAGGTTTTCCGGCAAATTGAACAAGCAGACTATCAAGCTAGCCGTTTAATGGTATGGGTAACTGCGGCAATAGTGATGATTTTGGGATTACTAAGTATTCCCTTTCTGTTGTTGCGACATACCCCTACTCCTAGTAAGTTAAATCCTCCAACCAGGAAAACAGTTTTCCAGCCTACGAATTACAGCTATCTTTTTTTGAATCGCAAAGTACGCGAAGAAAGAATTAGAAGAAAAAATTAATTATTCCTGACGAATCGGAATTTCAATAATAAACTCTGTAGCTTGACCTAATTCTGAGTTACATTTTAAGTTACCATTATTTTTT
>JBAVZX010000271.1:0-9672 GCA_049589015.1 Phormidium sp.
TCCTCTGGTAAACTCAAACAAGCAAAAAGCCCCGCATTCTAAGTGCGGGGACTATTAATTAGAATCAATCAGTTAGGTTTTGTAACCAAATCCATAAGTTCCTGAATAGGATTTTTTTCCGCAGGTCTTTCATCTAAAGTTGCCATAGTATAGCCTAAGAAAATAGCGCTGCAAATGATAGCAATTAAAGAAATCGGTTTGGCAATCCGAAAATCACGACGCATTCGTGCTAAAGGACGACTTTGGCGACGCAGCATTTGCCCATCAGTTCGGTGTCTGGGAATTGAGAGGGGATCTCTCACATAATGACCGCTTTGACTAATCACAAAGCGTTCATGGCAATAAGGACACATATAGAGTCCACCACCCGCGTTACTCAGTTTCCTTACCTGAGAACGATAACAAATCGGGCAAGTAACAGAATGGCCATCAAAGGTGTGAGCATTCATCAGAATTTCCTACTTTTCCACAGGTTGTGCCTTTTTTCAGTGCGAATTTACTAACCCTGCTGTCACGCATAGCGCCCAGCCTAGATTGGTCACTGTGATGAGCTAGTGCTATCAGAAGACGACTTTAAGCAAGACCCATCTTTACTAAAGATTTCATATTTCCAGTAACGACGGCAAGTTAAAGATAAATTTATTCAGGCGACAAATTTGCATATAGTTCCACATCACTAGTCTACCCAGGTTGACTAGCAAAACTACATACTTTTAGCCTTCCTTATCGTTAAAATTTAGATGAGGAGCCTGTCACAAAAATTAAGCTTTCTCTAATTACTTGATATACTCACCTCTATAAATAATGACTCCCATCCCCCCAGTTGATTTAACCGTAAATCAACAACCTTTGCCAGATCAGGCGGATTCCGATCATACCTCTCACTCCTCTCCTCTATTCACAAGACTTCTCAATCGTCTCCAGCCATCACCAGAAGCTGTAGTCATGCTTTTGGCAGTACTCATCGGTGGTGGAACTGGTATGGGAATTGTCACGTTTCACTATCTGATTGAACTGATCCACAGTCTCACCCTAGAGCATTTAATGGGATTAATCTCTGGTTGGGGTGCTTGGACTTTAGCTTGTGTTCCTACCCTTGGTGGTTTAATCGTTGGTTTAATGCGTTGGCGCTGGCAAGATTTAGGCCCCAACATTTCTTCAATGATTGCAGCGACTCAGGGTTCCTTAAATGATATGTCCCGCCAACTTAGACCAGTGACTAAAATGGTCGCCGCTTCGGTATCTTTGGGCACAGGGGCTTCTTTAGGCCCGGAAGGGCCAAGCGTAGAAATTGGCGCGAATTTCGGAATGTTACTTGGTCAAGTCCTACAAGTTTCTCAAGAACGACATCGCTTACTCTTGGGCGCAGGGGCGGCGGCGGGTTTAGCGGCGGGGTTTAATGCGCCTATTGCTGGGGTGTTTTTTGCTTTAGAAGTAGTGTTAGGAACTACTTTTGCGACTTCGGCAGTTAGCGTTGTCCTGTTGGCGGCTGTGGTTTCGGCTTTAATTGCTCAAATTGGTTTAGGGGCACAACCTGCTTTTAGTTTGCCTGTTTATGAGGTTCGCAGTCCTTTGGAGTTGCCTTTATACATGGGTTTGGGTTTACTGGCTAGCCTAGTATCTCTGACTTATACCCAAGCAATTCAAACTGCTGAACGTTGCTTTGGCGGACAAGTTAAAGGCTTTGTTTGGTTGGGTAAAATTCCTCAATTTGTTCATCCCGTAATTGGTGGGTTGTGTGTTGGGTTAATCGCTTTAAAATGGCCACAAGTTTTGGGCATTGGCTATGAAACTGTGGAAGCAATGCTGCAAGATGTGGAATTTCCCCTACATTTGTTGGTGGTGTTACTGGTGGTGAAACTGGTAATGACTGCTTTGAGTGTGGGTAGTGGTTTGGTTGGTGGTGTGTTTGCGCCAGCAATGTTTTTGGGCGCTTCTTTAGGTGCGGCTTATGGTCAAACTCTGGCTATCTTATTGCCGGGAATGAGTGCTAGTATGGCTGGGCCACCTGCTTATGCAATGGTTGGTATGGCGGCGGTTTTGGCTGGCAGTGTGCGTGCGCCACTAACGGCGATTTTGTTACTGTTTGAGTTAACGCGAGATTATCGGATTGTTTTGCCTTTGATGGCTGCTGTGGGTTTAAGTGTCTGGTTGGTGGAGTTACTTCAACCAAGTGCGACTCAAGCTTTGAATCTTCAGCAGATGGGGGTAAATTTGAGTAAAGACCAAAATAATGAGGTCTTAAAGCAAATGCCTGTGTCGGCGGCTATGCAGCCCCCTAAGTTGCTTCTCTCTGGTTCTCTACCAGTTTTAGAGGCTGGTGTTTCTTTAACTAATCATCGCTGTCATACTGCGTTGGTGGTTGATGACCAAGAATTATTAATTGGTTTAATTACTCTACAAGATATTAATCGGGCGATCGCACGCGCCGAAACCAATCTCTCTGGTTATAATATCCTTGACCAAAAACTGGCTGATATTTGCACCAGAGAGATACTTTATGCTTACCAAGATGAATCTCTAGCTGATGCTTTATCCCGCATGGCGGCGCGTGGTTTGCATCAGCTACCAGTAGTGGGGCGAGATCATCCTCAGCAAGTTTTAGGTTTATTGGAACAGGAAGGGATTAATTTGGCTTGTGGTGTGGCAGTTACTCATCAAGCAATTAATCGTTACCTACCAATGGTGGCTCAAGAGTTGCCTGTCTCTAAAGCTAAGCAAACTGTTTAAACACTGCATCATTAAAATTAAAGAAGTATCCTTTGTCGATCGGGAAATTTTGCTCAGCCTGGCAGCTTAAAGCGAGTTCCCGGTCTTTTTTCTTGAGTAGCAGCTGCATTGACCAAAGTTTTTCCGGTTAATGCTTTGCTTCACAAAGTATTTTTCCGAGAATTTGCTTCACAAAGATCGCTCTTTCAGCAATCATTCCCATAAACTTATTTAAGGATGCAGTTTAATTTGCCCAAATTACTTAAATTAGGAATTTTTAAGCTCTCTTAAGCCCAGATTTTTGTTAGGTTGTGGCGTTGCAGCGACCTCCTGAAGCAGTAATTCCCGTTCTCACAGGTGAATCCATTACCGAGCAAATCAAGGCTGATTTTACGGGAAAATTTTTGCTTACAGATCAGCGAAAGTTCTTTAACGCTCAAGGTGTCTGCTTTCACAGTATAGCTACTTGTGGAAATTATTCCTCTTCAGCGGGATTACCCTCACTATCAATTTGGCGTAATCGAATGTGCTTACGTCCTAAAGAAATTTCAAACTCATCTCCTGGTTGTAAGCCCATCTGTGTTGTATAAGCTGAGCCAATTAATAAGTTGCCGTTAGATTGGACACTGATCCGATAGCTAGCACTGCGTCCGCCACGACCATTTCCTCCTTGTTTGCTATCTAACTGAATGCCTTCAGCATCAATCAGAGCATTCAAGAATTTCATCATGTTGACACGCTCTACACCATTTTTTGTAACAGTGTAGTAGCCACAGGCTTTCGCCTTTTCTTCTTTGCTTAGGTTGTCTAGCTCCTTAACTTTCTTTAAGAGAGCTTCCGCAACTAGGGGTTCGATCTTTTTGCCTTTATTCATTAACTTGACTCAAAAAGAATTACTTCAAGTAGTTTATAGTATCTTACATGAGTTGTGTTTTGCTTTTGCTTATGAAGCTATAGCTTTTTATCAACTCACAAATCTATCTTATATCGTTAGCTGTAAATTGTTCAAGATATTAACGGGAAATATTGATGATATTTTGATCGGGATTAATCAGCTGACTAGGTAGGGGAGGGTGAGAGAAACTAGATCGAGAATGACTGATGATCGATCGCAACACCTACATCTATCTTATGGAGGGTGGTTGTTGAAGGAAATTACCCAATAAATCGCCCTACTGTAGCAAAGCTGAGGTGAAACAAAACAGTTAAACCAATCTGATGTTATCTAATAAGTAAAGCTTTTCTAACAGTGTTATCCCTGAGTTCTGTCTATTTCCGAAAAAACCGCTCAAAATGTTCGATACTGTAAAGTAAAGATGAAGCTGACTACTAAAGGACATTACAGTGTAAAGGCACTGTTAGATTTAAGTCAAAAGCCGGGATATGGCCCGACTTCTGTGAAAGCGATCGCTCAACGTCAAGAAATCCCAGCCCCATATTTAGAAAAATTACTTATACAAATGCGGCGGGCAGGGATAGTAGAATCAGTGCGCGGATCTCAAGGGGGATATAAATTAGCTAATTCCCCCGATAAAATTTCATTAGGGCAAATTTTAGAGGCAGTTGGCGAAACAATTGAACCGCTACCCCGCCATACTCCCGATGCCAAAATAGCCGAAGATTGGGTAACGTTTACGATCTGGCGACGGTTACATCAAAAATTAAAAGAAGCACTGTACAGTATTACCTTAGAAGACTTATACTATGATGCCCGAAGTTGGCAAGCAGCATTAGGGGAAGAAACAAGTTTTGTTGTTTAGTCATTAGTCATTAGCATTAGTCAGTTGAGCAATCATCAAGTAATTCTAGCGATCGCAGCTACCCTAGACTATGTAATAGGAGATCCTTGGGGATGGCCTCATCCAGTGCGACTCATGGGTTGGGTAATTCACCATTTCCAAACATTTACTGAGAAATATTTGCACCATCCTCTAGCACAACGAAGCGCTGGCATAATATTAGCGATCGGATTAGTAACTAGTAGCGGGATCAGCAGTTGGTTAATTATCCAAGCTGCCCAAAGCTTACATCCTTTATTAGGAATCATAGTGGCAAGTATTCTGCTAGCAAGTTGTTTTGCCGGACGTAGCTTAAGAACAGCTGGAGAAGAAGTATTACAAACACTCAACCAACAAGACATTGCCGCCACCCGTTCTATTTTAAGTCGATATGTTGGACGAGACACCGATCAATTAACTGAAACAGAAATTTTGCGGGCAGTTTTAGAAACTGTCACCGAAAATGCTACCGATGGTGTTATAGCACCACTTTTTTATGCTATTTTAGGTGCCTTTTTACCAGGAGTGGGAAGTGTTCCTTTGGCACTTGCTTATAAAGCTGCCAGTACTCTCGATTCAATGGTAGGTTATCAACAATATCCTTATATATATATAGGATGGTTTAGTGCCAAACAAGAAGATATTCTGACTTGGCTACCTTGCCGATTATTAGTCATTACCCTAGCAATTTTATCTGGTAGACCTTTGTCTGTTTGGCAAATCTGTCGCCGAGATGCCGTCAAAGATTCTAGCCCTAATTCTGGCTGGAGTGAATGTGCTTATGCTGCTGTGCTCGGTGTACAGTTAGGAGGTACTAATTGGTATCGTGGGGTAGCAAAACAGAAACCTTTATTAGGAGATCCAATTTACCCGATTACTACGGAAAAAATTAAACAAGCTATATTACTCACCAGATATTCCTTCCTGATTTGGTTGATTATAGCCTTGATGATTTTGACTTGGTTCTAGGAACAATATTCAGTTTTTACTTGTCATCCTTACTGTCACCTCAGTAGAATCACAACCGGAGATTACTATTTTTCAGTATTTCTCCAGCCAAAGAGGAGTGAGTGATGTTAAAAAGATTATTGCAAGCCATAATTCTGACAATATTAATTAAACTGCTAGCCTCGACTAGTTCGCCCAATTTCTCTCGCATTACTTCAGCAAGAGTATCCCAGGCTAGCAAAAATTCCATAACTTTACTCTATCGTTGGTTGGATTCCTTGAGCGATAAGTCTAACAGCAGGCTACGGGAACGCTTTACCAAACAATTAGATAATCGCATTGAATGAACTGCACGCTAGACTTCTAAAGAAGTTAAACATCCCAGGAAGCAAGCAATCATGACTAATCGCCTTGCCCAATCTCCCAGCCTCTACCTTCGCAAACACGCTGAAAATCCAATTAATTGGTGGTCTTGGTGTGACGAAGCTTTGCAACTCGCCCGTGAGGAAAATAAACCAATTTTTCTCTCCATTGGCTACTCTAGCTGCCACTGGTGTACGGTCATGGAAGGTGAGGCATTTTCTGACCTGACTATTGCCGAGTATATGAATGGCAATTTTATCGCAATTAAAGTCGATCGGGAAGAAAGACCTGATATAGATAGCATCTATATGCAAAGTCTACAGATGATGACAGGGCAAGGTGGTTGGCCTTTAAATGTATTTTTAGACCCCCATACGTTGACACCTTTTTATGGTGGCACTTATTTTCCCGTCGAACCTCGCTACGGTAGACCGGGATTTTTGCAAGTTCTCCAAGCGATTCGCCGTCACTATGACACAGAAAAAGCCAAAGTTGAATCTGTTACCGCAGAAATTCTCGGTTATTTGCAACAATCAGCCAGCATGATATCTTCTGGTACTGTTGAAATCGGTACAGCTTTGCTGGGTAAAGGTTTAGAAACAAACACGGGGGTTTTGAGTAATAGTGGTTCTGGGCCAAATTTCCCGATGATTCCATATTCAGAAGTGGCTTTGCGGAGTACCAGGTTTAATTTAGCAGCCAAATATCCAGTAAAACAGCTTTGCACTAAACGGGGTTTAGATTTGGCATTGGGAGGTATTTTTGATCATGTAGCTGGTGGTTTTCATCGCTATACCGTTGATGGGAATTGGACGGTGCCGCACTTTGAAAAGATGCTGTACGATAATGGTCAAATTGTCGAGTATTTGGCGAATTTGTTGGCTTTGGGAGTAAAAGAGGAGGCTTTTGCTAGAGCAATTTCACTCACAACACAATGGCTAGCAAGGGAAATGACTGCCCCAGAAGGTTATTTCTATGCCGCCCAAGATGCTGATAATTTTAACGACCCAGAAGACTTAGAACCAGAGGAAGGTGATTTTTATGTCTGGAGTTTTGCAGAATTGCAGGAGTTGTTATCTCCAGAAGAATTAACCGAAATCCAACTGCATTTCACCGTTACACCGGAAGGAAATTTCGAGGGAACTAATGTTTTACAAAAACGTGATCCTAGCCCTGTACGGGCGGGTTTAACAGATAAATCTGTGTTCACAGCAGAAGAGTTAACCACAAAACCTGCCCCTACTTTAGAATCAGCTTTTGCCAAGTTATTCGCTGTTCGTTATGGCGCTACTCCCGACAAAGTAAATACTTTTCCCCCCGCCCGAAATAATCAAGAAGCGAAAACGAAAAAGTGGCCGGGAAGAATTCCCCCAGTCACAGATACTAAAATGATTGTGGCTTGGAATAGCTTAATGATTTCTGGGTTGGCTAGGGCTGCTGCTGTGTTTGCAGAAACCTCTTATTTAGCGTCAGGGATTCTGGCGGCTAAATTTATTCTAGAAAATCAGTGGATAAAAGGTCGTTTTTACCGAGTTAATTATGAAGGGGAAGTGGCAGTTTCAGCACAGTCTGAGGATTATGCTTTTTTCATTAAGGCACTCTTAGATTTACACCAAGCTACATTAGGAATTGAGTCAGAAAATGCGGAATTTTGGTTAGAAAAAGCGCAACAAGTACAAGCAGAATTTGATGAGTTTTTGTGGAGTGTGGAATTAGGGGGATATTTCAATACTGCTAGTGATGCTAGTAATAATTTGCTGGTAAGGGAACGGAGTTATATTGATAATGCTACTCCTTCTGCTAATGGAATTGCGATCGCTAATTTAGTCAGATTAGCCCTGCTTACAGAAGATTTAACATATCTCGATCGCGCCGAGCAAGCCCTCCACGCTTTTAGCGAAATCATGAACAAATCACCCTCAGCTTGCCCCAGCTTATTTACCGCCTTAGACTGGTATCGCAACCACACCTTAATTCGCACTAACAACGAAGAACTGAAATTTCTCAAACAACAATATCTCCCTACTGCCGTCACAATTTTGACCGACAAACTACCCCCCGGAACCGTAGGCTTAGTTTGCCAAGGACTCAGTTGCACAGAACCCTCAAAAACCCACGAACACCTGTGGCAAAAAATACAAGAAAGTTTCAGTAGAGGATAAGTTCAATCCGGCTACTGCTAATCAATCGGGACATTTTGGTGGGTTGGTAGCCTTCAATCTAAATCAATTCTCCCCTGCTCCCCTGCCTCATCGGAAGGAGAAGTTTCCAAAACCTTGGGATTAGAGGGGGGAATTCTTTCGATATTGATTAAAGATTGCATGACTAATTTCACCACTGGGGCGGCTACAGCAGCACCAGAACCGCCTTGAGGTTCATCTACTACTGCTGCGACTACGTAACGGGGAGATTCTAAAGGCAAAACAGCCACAAAACTGGTAACTTTTGCATCGCCGTAACCACCTTTGGGACTAGCTTTTTGGGCTGTACCTGTTTTACCACCAATGCGATAACCGGGAATTTGAGCCGCTTTACCAGTTCCATTTTTAACTACGCTTTCCATCATTTCTGTCACTGTTTTGGCAGTATTGGGGGAAAAGACAGCTTTCGGTGGAGGTAATGTAGGTTCCCAGGTAAGTTCGTTTTTGGAGTTATACAAACCTTTAATTACATGAGGAGTGACTAATTTACCACCGTTAGCCAGGATAGCGGTCATGCGGACTAAGTGCAAGGGAGTAATCGAGAAGCCTTGACCGAAAGCAGCATTAGCGGGTTCAATGGGTGAAGTAGTAAAAGTTCGTTCTGACTTGAGTTTGCTAACGGCTCTAAAGGGGAGGTCACTTTCCAATGCCGATCCTACTCCAATACGTTTTAACCAGCTATGGTAATCTTTAGGCTTGAGGGTTTGCATAATTTGTACCATGCCGACGTTACTGGAAACTTGGATAATTTTAGTTACGTTGATTCTGCCATGTCTTGCGCCCCCAGCATTTCTAATCACTTTTTTACTAACTTTAATCGAGCCCCCATCTTGGAAGACACTGTTCGGTTGAATGGATTTACTTTCTAGGGCAATGGCAACATTGATAGGTTTGAAGGTGGAACCTGGTTCGTAGAGGTCTGTTATTGCCCAGTTTTTATAGAGAGATTTATCATAATTAAAGAATTCGTTGGGATTGTAGGTGGGTTCGGCGACTAATGCTAGCAAGGAACCATCTCGCGCATCCATGACAATTACGGTACCTCGTTTGGCTTTGAATTCGGCCATTTTTGTTTTCAATGCAGCACGGGCGGCGCGTTGCAGCCGGACATCTATTGTCAGTCTTAAATGGGTATCATCAGCATTGAATAAGCCTTCTGGGGCATAGTCTGGCATGATGGCACCATTGCCTGCCCGACTTAACCTGAGTACTTTTAAGGAACGTTCTACTATGGTTTCTCGGCTATATTCTAAACCTGCTTGTCCTTTATGATTATCATCGACATATCCGACGATATCGGCTGCGGTTTCTTTTGCCGGATAAAGGCGAGAGTAGCTTTGAATTAGTTCTAAGCCGTCTTGCCTCATGGCTGTGATTTTATCGGCTACTTCTTGTACAATTCTGTCTTTAACTCGAATGCCAGTTTCGCCGCTGTTAAATTTGGTCAGGAGTTCGGTTGCTGATAGTCCAATTAGGGGGGCTAGTTGGTTGGCAATTTGTTCTTTGGTTTGTCTGCGGAAAATTTTGGGGTGGGCGTAGAGGGTGTAGGCTGGACGATCGAGTGCTAATACGTTATTGTTGCGATCGACGATGGAACGCCGCGGCACAAAGGGACGAAGGGTAATTTCTTGCTGCTGCTTGGCGTAACGTTCTAAAAATGGCTTCCTGATAAC
>JBAVZX010000272.1:0-1683 GCA_049589015.1 Phormidium sp.
ATTTCTAAAAAGATCATCGGCAAAATAAAATCCGTGACTGTCTCAAAAGACAGCACGGATAAATATTTTGCCGCTATTTTGTTTGAGGTTGAGAATGTTTCAACTAATAAGGAAGGTAAGGTTTCGGGAATTGATTTGGGCTTAAACTCCCTCGTCACAGTGTTTGATGGAGGGACAACCTATAAAGTTGACCCAATTAAGCCAACGAGGAAATACGCCAAGCGATTAAGGCGCAGACAAAAATCTCTATCCCGGAAAAAGCTAGGCTCCCAGAACCGGAAAAAACAGGTTAAGAGGGTAGCTAAAGTTCATCAGAAAATCGCCAACACTAGACTTGATTTCCTCCATAAACTCTCCCATCAGTTAGTAAGTGAAAACCAAACTATCGTAGTAGAAAACCTTTGTGTGAAAGGATTGGCACGAACCAATCTAGCTAAATCTCTATTAGATGCTGGATTCGGAATGCTAGTTAATTTTTTGGGCTACAAGCTGAACAGAGTTGGCGGAATTCTTGTGGAGGTTGACAGATTCTTCAAGAGCACTAAGCTTTGCAATTGTTGTAAATATAAGAATGATTCCCTCACCTTGAAAGACAGAGAATGGGTTTGTCCAAATTGCCAAACCCATCACGATAGGGACGAGAACGCTGCTAAAAATTTGCGGTCAGAAGGTATTAGGATTCTGTCAACAAATACGGTAGGGCATACCGAATTTAAAGCTTGTGGAGAAAGCGTAAGACTTGTTAGTACTGGTAGCAATACTAATACTAAAAAGCAGCGTTCTATGAAACAAGAATCTCCCGTTACAGCGTTAGCTTAACGGGAGAGTGTCAACCTTTCCCCTTTTCCCTTTCTTTGCTTCGGCCTTTCCCAGAGTTAAGTGGTAGAAATGGTTAAGCTGCTGGGTTTGCTTAAATTGCCGTGTAGGGCGATGCCGCGATCGTTAGCTGCCAAATGACGGACAATTTTGTAAATTGCCTCTATATCTTCAGTTGTGCCCAATTTTTCGGAGATTTGGCTTAAATACATGGGTTTGCCTTCTTGCTGAATTAACTGGACTACTTTGGTTTGTAGATCCAAGATTTCAGCGGCGGCTTTTTTCCCGGCTTCGACTCCGGGTTGGTGGTAGGCGTTAACGTTAATTAGGAAACCGTAGAGACTGACGGTGCGTTCGTAAAGAGCGATTAGCGCCCCGACTGTGTAAGGATTGACTTGGGGAATGGTGACGGTGATTGATTGGCGGTTATTTTCGTAAAGTGCTTTGCGAGTTCCTTGTAAGAAACCGGAAAGATAATCTCCTGAAGTGATTCCGGGATCTATTTCGGGGGATTTGCCTTCGCGGTCTTTTAATACTTCAATGAATGTGGCAAAGAAATTGGGAACTCCTTCACGTAGTTGTTGGACGTAGGCGTGTTGGTCGGTGGAGCCTTTGTTACCATAAACGGCAATGCCTTGATGGACAATGTTGCCGTCGAGGTCTTTTTCTTTGCCTAAAGATTCCATGACTAACTGTTGCAGGTAACGGCTAAATAGTAGCAAGCTGTCTTTGTAGGGCAGAATTACCATGTCTTTTTCGCCTTTGCCGTTGCCGCTGTAGTACCAGGAGAGGGCGAGTAGGGCGGCGGGGTTACTTTTTAGGTCGGGGATGCGGGTGGTGGCATCCATTTCTTTGGCACCTGCTAAC
>JBAVZX010000273.1:0-2098 GCA_049589015.1 Phormidium sp.
GGAATGCACCCTATCCTGGTGGGCACGTCCATCATGATTGCATTTTGCCGGAATCTCTAGCACAAACTTGGCTGGTTTGGCAAGATATGTTTTCTCCTTTTAGTTGGTCGCAGTCTTCCAAAATGCCAGCGCACCAGGTAGCGATCGCACCAACCTTAGTCGTATTACCAGACAGTCCCAGCAAAGCAGGTGCTACATATAGTGGACATTTGATGCAACAGCTAGGAATTGACCTGTGGAAATGGTTGTTTGATGGACCAATTCAAAGCTGTTTGGAACGTAGTCAGGGGATTGCTATTGGTATTGGGCCAACTCAAACTTTGCGGTTGCGTTTAGAAGTTCGTGACCCAGATTTAATTCTCATGCCTTGGGAAATTATGCAGCCGCAAATTGGCAAGCAGGCAATTTCTCTAAGTCAACAATTATTATTTAGCCGTACTACCAGCGATGTTGCACCTTTACCACCGCTAAGAACCGATCAAAATTTAAATATTCTTTTAGTTTTAGGAGAAGAGTCAAGTGCGGAAAATTCTAGTAGTGGTTCTTTAAAGTTAGAAGAGGAAGCTAAGTTACTGGCATCAATTTTAGAGAATAGTGTGTTGAATAATCCCAATGCTGTGGGAACTTTTGTTCCTTGTCAGGTAGATACACTGATCATGCCTACCGCAGCTGAGTTAATTTCCACCTTAGAAAATGGAATATATAACGTGCTATTTTATTCGGGACATGGGGCAGCAGCGCCAAATGGTGGTTTGTTGTTTCTGCGTCCTGGTGTGACGATGAATGGTGTTGAACTGGCGCAGGTGTTAACTAGATGCCGAGTCACTTTAGCGGTGTTTAATTCTTGTTGGGGGGCGCAATCAGCTAGAATTAATCATCAAGCGATTGGGCGCAGTAGTTTAGCTGAGGTATTGATTCATCACGGTGTACCCGCTGTGCTGGCGATGCGAGATGCGATCGCAGACCAAGAAGCAATGAGTTTTATTGAAGCTTTTGCCCGTGCTTTGGCAGAAAGAAAGCCAATTGACCAAGCAGTAGCTATAGCTAGACAGCAGTTATTGACTCTTTATAAGTTTAATCAGCCAGCTTGGACTTTGCCTGTGTTGTATATCCATCCAGAGTTTGATGGTCAACTACTCGAAGTCATCCCCGATATTACTGAATTACCTCCAGATTCGCCCACTTCTGTCGGTCGTCCTCAATTAAATGCTTATCTCCGTCCAGTCGGTTTTTCGGCAAATATATATCATATCAACAGCGGCTTGCTTCGCATAGGACGGGCGCAGAAAAATGACTTGGTAATTGTAGAGAAGTGGGTTTCTCAAACTCACGCAGAAATCCTTTGCCGTTGTACTAGTTTAAATGCTAATGGTGCTGAGGCAAATTACTTTTTGCGCGATTTTTCTCGGTTTGGTACTCTAATTTCGGGTTCTGATGGTGTACAGAAAGTCCATCATGAACAAGTGTCTCTCAAATCGGGAATGGAACTAAAATTTGGTAGTTCCAAAGGTCAGACTTGGGAGTTCGTGATCGGAAGTTAAAGTTCGGCATCGGGAAAAATTAGTAGATGGTAAAGGTTCGGTGTATTATTAATGCTTTACCGTTTCTACTTGTTTGGTGATTCATCAATGAAAATATGGGCGGAAATCATATCCTAAGCTACTCCCAAAACCAAATTCCTGTTTTATTGTGAAAAAGTAGAAAGTTACGGAACTGGTGAGAATGCTGATGTAGTCTAACTACGGACAGCGTTAGTTAAAAATAAGACTCAGGAGCTAAAATCATGACCAGTCAAATCAGGGGTTCAGGATGTTTCCCTTCTTTCCATTCTCAAGCAGAACAGGATTTATTACAGGTTTTGCTGCAAGATGAGGAAGCGTCAGTTTATTATTGGAATCCCACGGAACAAGATTCAGATGCTTATTTTGCTCAGTTAGAAAAGGCATTCCAATTAGATGATTGGATAGAAGAAGAAGTAGAACAAAAAGCGCAAACCTTCTTTAACCAACTTGACACAATTTTGGCTATTGATGTTCCCCAGGTAGCAGTAGAAGATATTTTTGCTATTTTGCGACAAAAGTTTGCGACTCGTGTACCA
>JBAVZX010000274.1:0-3053 GCA_049589015.1 Phormidium sp.
TGCTGGAAAAAACCGATGTCCAAACCAAAATCTGCGAGTTGCAAGAAAGCTATGAAAATCTTACCATTTCTCACACCGCCATTCAAAATGCCCGGAAGCAGTTGGAGGCATTGCTACCCCTGACAGAACAAGCAGAAAAGTACACGCAGCTGAAAAATGATGTGTTGAGGTTGCAGGGAGATCAGTCTCTTGCACCAATATTTTTTGCCAGTAAAAAGCTGAATCTGTTGAGCCAACAAATCCAAACGAACGAACAACAAATAACTCAACTTCAACATCAACGAACTGAAAAAGCTCGTCAACTAAACAACCTGCGTCAACAAGAAAAAGACCTGGAGTTTGCGATTAAACAAGATAGTGTTGGGCAACGATTAAAGGAACTCACGCAACAAATTGAAAGATGTCAGCAGGAAGTTAACAGTAAGAAAGAAAAGGCAGAAGAGTACGATCACCTTGCTCAACGATTAACTCTTTCTAAATACAGCGATCTCCAAACATTTTACTTGGCAAGATCCCAAGGAGAAGTACTGAAACAAGAAATTGACGCTGCCTTACAAACACTAGAGGCACAACGAGATGAACAAAAACTAGAGTATGCTGATCGGAAAAAACAACAAACTAAATTAAACGGCGAGTTAACATCTCTTCGTAGCCGGAAAAGCCAGATTCCTAAAACCAATCTTGACATTCGCGATCGCCTGCTCCATGACTTAAAACTGAATCATACCCAGCTTCCCTTTATTGGAGAGTTGCTTCAAGTTCGGAAAGAAGCGCAGGAATGGGAAGGAGCTATTGAACGCCTATTACATGGCTTTGGCTTGTGTATTCTGGTTCCCGAAGCCCATTATCAAGTAGTAAATGCTTATGTAAATCAAACTCACCTGCGGGGAAAGTTAGTTTATTATCGCGTTAAGAACACTGAAATCAACCCCACACAACGCGCCCTTAATCCCCAGCAAATTCCCTATAAATTGGAAATTAAAGATGATAATAAAATATTCTTTCAATGGTTATGGAATCAATTAGCGCAACAGTTTAACTATGTTTGTTGCGACACCATTGAACAGTTTGAGCATGAAACTCGTGCCATTACTCGCACCGGATTGATTAAACATGGTGGAGAACGACATGAAAAGAACGATCGCTCTAATATTAGCGATCGCAGTCAGTATATTTTGGGCTGGAACAATGCCAGCAAGATTAAAGCTTTAGAAGTAGAACTAAAAAAGATTAACCAAGAACTCGCCGAAATTGACCTACAAATTAAATCGCTAGAGCGTCAACGCAGTCAAAGATTGCAACAAAAATCATGGCTGCAAGATTTCATGAAATTTGCTGATTTTGCTGAAATTGATTGGCGATCGGCAGATCTCGATCGCCTCAAACTCCAAGAAGAACGGCAACAGCTAGAAGCCAGTTCCAATCGACTAAAACAACTTGAAATGCAACTTCAAGCAACTCAGGCAGAAATTAATCAGGCAGAAAAACACCGAGAACGCTTAATTCGAGAAATTCAGACTCTTGAAGATCAACAACAAAAATTTAGGAAAGAACAGAATGAATGTGAGATAAAACTCCGAGGGATTGTAGCTTCAGAAATAGAAACTTTTGAAAAGCGTATGGCAGCTAAACTTAGGCAATATTCAATGATATTGGAAACGATCAATCAGGATGAAAAAAACCTGAGTGATTACTTACAAGATCAACTCCGTCAAAAAGAGCGCCAGCAAGATAGTTCCCGAAGCTCACTCACCATGCAGATGCTGAATTTTAAGAATGCTTTTCCTGACAAAGTATCTGAGTTAGGTACATCCCTTGATAATTTAGATGAATATCTGCATCTTAAGACCAAAATTGAACAAGATGATTTACCTCGGCATGAACAACGCTTTAAGCAACTTATGAATGAGAAAGTAACCATTGCCATTGCAATGTTTAAGAGTTCTTTGGAAAAGCAAGAAGAAGAAATTCAACAAGGCATTGAAGATCTCAACGAATCATTGCAGAAAATTAACTATACAGATTCTACATATATTAAACTCTGTTGCGATCCGATTCGTCACCAGGAAATTCGAGATTTTAAAGAGGATTTAAAAATCTGCTTGGGTAATGTAGCGCGGCAAAGTGCTGAAGATAATGAAGAAATATTTCAAAATATCCAAACTCGTCTAATTGAACGATTCAAATCAGAAGAAAGATGGACAGCCTTAGTCACTGATGTACGTAACTGGTTAGACTTTTCAGTGAGCGAACGTTATCGCTCAGATAACAGTGAGAAAGAACACCATACCGATTCTTCTGGCAAGTCCGGCGGGCAGAAAGTAAAGTTAGCTTATACGATCCTAGCATCTGCGATCGCCTATCAATTTGGGCTAAACCAGGACACAGCAAAACAAAGATCTTTCAGATTTGTTGTCATAGACGAAGCATTTAGTAAATCCGATGATAGCAATGCTCGCTACGCAATGGAACTATTCAAAAATCTAAATCTTCAACTCCTTGTCGTTACGCCAAAAGACAAAATCAATGTAATAGAACCCTATATTTCCACCCTTCATTTTGTTTCTAATACCTCAGAAGGAGACTATTCTACAATTTACTCTATACCAATCGAAGAATACCGCAATAACCGCCAAGCTACTCTCGGTTTTAATCGTGATGAATCCCACTCAAATTCAACAGAAATGTGAGCAACGCTATGCTTCTTTCCTAAGTTCAATTGTCACAGAAGAGAACTTTTTCCCTATTGAGTTTCCAGTTGGCTCTCTCCCCAAAGAATATATTGCTCTACGCGAAGCAGTCACTCAGTTAATAGATAAATCAAAATCGTCTCTAGGTTATGGATACACCCTTGAATTAGAAAATCGAAGAACTCAAAAATATGGATTACAATCTTTGCCTAAGCGTATTCTTATCGACAACGAAAAAGATTATCTAAAGCTAATCAAAAAGGAAAAAGAAGTTTTAAATTTTAAGAAAAATGAAGCTTTAATCCGGGTAAAACTTCCTGAACTGATCTCCTGGCTTGTTCATAACCCTTTGAAAGTAATTGA
>JBAVZX010000275.1:0-4359 GCA_049589015.1 Phormidium sp.
GCCCTATCTATTCGCCCCGAAGTATTAATTTTAGACGAACCTTTTGGGGCATTAGATGCAATTACCAAAGAAGAATTACAAGAAGAATTGCTGAAAATTTGGAATGATATGCGGATGACAGTGTTGATGATTACTCACGACATTGACGAAGCTTTATTTTTAGCAGACCGTTTGGTAATGATGACCAATGGGCCAAGGGCAAATATTGGGGAAATTTTGAACATTCCTTTTTCTCGACCGCGCGATCGGACCAGAATTATGGAAGACCCCGAATATTACAACCTCCGCAACTACGCCCTAGATTATCTCTTCCGTCGCTTTGCCCACGATGATGAATAATATCAGATTTCCTTATACCTGTGTGGTTTAAAACCTCCAGTGTATAACAGAGGTGGGCCTTCTCACCTCTTTCTTGTCCAAAGTTACGTTCAATGGTATACAGATTTGCCAATTTTTTTTTATATATCAATAAAAATCTATGATAACGATTTGTACTATCAATCAAACAAAATGAAAAAAACCTTAAATTCATAAAAAAATCTGATAAATTGTTATTTAACAACTAGCTCGTTGCTTAACCAGCTAAAAACTGTTGGCACGTAAATATTAATCTGTCTTGAGACAAATCTGGATTTAAACATTTCAAATCCACATCTTCGTTTACCCATAATTCTTGCTGAAATTCGAGGGTTAATCCTGATGTCTGAGTTCTTGCTCCAAACTATTTGGATGGTGCCTTTATATCCCTTAGTCGGGATGATTTTAACAATACCCTGGTCGCCCGGAATGATTCGCCGCACAGGGCCAAGACCATCCGGTTACATTAACCTCCTTACCACATTTTTGGCTTTTCTGCACGGATTATTTGCCTTAACAACTATTTGGAACCAAGCACCATATCAATTATTTATTCCTTGGCTACAAGTAGCTAACTTCGACTTAACTTTGCCCTTGGAAATCTCCACCGTGACAGTAGGCGCTACAGTTGTAATCACGGGGTTGAACATACTAGCGCAAATTTTCGCCGTTGGTTATTTGGAGATGGACTGGGGGTGGGCAAGATTCTTTGCTTTAGTGGCATTTTTCGAGGCGGGAATGTGCGGTTTAGTATTGTGCAATTCTCTATTTTTTAGTTACGCCATCCTCGAACTTTTAACCCTGGGCACTTATTTACTCGTCGGATATTGGTTTAATCAATCATTAGTAATTACAGGCGCAAGAGATGCGTTTTTAACCAAACGGGTAGGAGACTTATTCCTACTAATGGGAGTTTTAGCAATCTATCCAATTGCCGGAACTTGGAACTTCACCGATTTAGCAGAATGGGCATCAACTGCCCAAATTGATCCGCAACTTGCTGCATTATTGGGTTTAGCTTTAATCGCCGGACCATTGGGAAAATGCGCTCAATTTCCCTTACATTTGTGGCTAGATGAAGCAATGGAAGGCCCCCTTCCTGCTACGATTTTGCGGAATGCCGTAGTTGTAGCTACTGGGGCTTGGGTATTGGTAAAAATTCAACCAGTTTTAGCCCTTTCTTCAGTCACCGAGTTAGCAATGTTTATTGTTGGTGGTGCAACTGCTATTGGCGCTTCTTTAATATCTGTTGCCCAAATTGATATTAAACGCGCTTTATCTTATCTTGTCAGCGCATATATGGGCATAGTTTTTATTGCTGTAGCTTCTGAACAAACTGAAATAGCATTATTATTAACCTTCACTTATGCACTCAGTATGGCGCTTTTAGTAATGGGTGTTGGTGGGGTAGTTTGGAATAATACAACTCAAGATTTAACTCAATACGGTGGTTTGTGGTCACGCCGACCAGTATCAGGATTTGCCTTTATTATTGGTGCAATTGGTTTAATTGCTTTCCCACCATTAGGCGGTTTTTGGTCAATGCTAAAACTAGTCGAAAATCTGTGGGTATCATATCCATTTATGGCTGGATTAGTGTTAGCAGTTAACGCTATTGTTGCTTTTAGTTTGACTCGCACTTTCGGTTTAGTGTTTGCTGGTCAAGTTAAGCCAATGACTTACCGTTCTCCTGAAATTCATTGGCCTATGGCTTTGCCAATGGTAATTTTAAGTAGCTTAAATCTTCACGTTCCATTGTTACTTTTACAATGGCAAATCCTCCCCAGTTTAGAAATGGTAAATCTAACTGTAGGGTTAACTTTAGTAGTTTCCAGTTTGTCGGGTTTTGCTCTAGGTGGCTTAATTTATCTCAACAACAATTGGCAAAAACCAGTGCAGTTAAGTTGGAAACCTCTACAAGATTTCTTCGCTTACGACCTTTACACCGCTACACTTTATAAAGTGACAATTGTTTTTGTTGTTGGCTTAATTTCTCGTGTGATGTACGCTATTGACCGTTATTTAGTTGATGGATTAGTAAATCTCACCGGAATCGCCACAGTTTTTAGCGGACAAACTCTCAAATACAACGTTTCTGGCAAAGGTCAGTTTTACCTCTTAAGCATCCTCTTGGGCGTTTCTTTACTAGTAATTTTGGTTAGCTGGCCCTTTTTATCCCAACTCTTAATTGTCAGCAAATAAGGGCGTACAGGGATAATTTGATTAACTCAAAATTGTTTAAGGGCGGGTTTTGTTGTTAACTTTTATGCTGTGATTACAAGATTTCCTGCTAAACCCGCCCCTACAAACTAAACACTTTCTCCCCATTCCCAGTCCCTAATCAAAATAATCACCATGCTGAGTACTTTAATTTGGTTGCCTGTCATTGGTGCTGCTATCATCGGCGTTTTACCTCAAGAAAAAGCAGCACGCAACGCTCGAAATTTAGCTTTAATAGTAGCTAGCATCGTTTTCTTTTGGACTATTTTCATTTTGTCCAAATTCAGTATTAGCAATCCCGGTTTTCAATTTACCGAATACCTACCTTGGATTGAAACTTTAGGTTTGTCCTATCATTTGGGTATCGATGGTATATCTTTACCTTTAATAGTTTTAAACGGTTTGCTGATTTGGATAGTCATTTTCAGCAGTGGGGAAAATATTGCTCGTCCCAAACTTTATTACTCGTTAATTCTGTTAGTTAGTGCTGGGTTGGCAGGTTCTTTTTTAGCCCAAAATTTATTGCTGTTCGTTCTGTTCTACGAAATTGAACTTATCCCCTTATATTTGTTAATTGCAATTTGGGGTGGTTTAAAAAGAGAATATGCAGCGATTAAATTTTTGCTGTACACAGCAGTTTCGGGAATTCTGATTTTAGCTGCTTTCCTCGCTTTGGGTTGGTTAGCAGGAAGTACCATTAAGGGCGGTAGTCTTAATTTTGACTACGAAACAATTAAATCAACAATTTTGCCTTTTAGTTGGCAACTTCCTTTGTTAATTACTTTGTTAATCGGTTTTGGAATCAAAACTCCTTTAGTTCCTTTTCACACTTGGTTGCCTGATGCTTATGTGGAAGCTTCTCCGCCAATTGCGATTCTTTTGGGTGGCGTTTTAGCGAAGTTGGGAACTTATGGTTTAGTGCGTTTTTGTTTGGGTTTATTTCCTGATGCTTGGGGCACTGTAGCGCCTAGTTTAGCAGTTTGGGCGACGGTAAGTGTGGTTTATGGGGCGCTAACTGCGATCGCACAAAAAGACATCAAAAGAATGGTAGCTTATAGTTCGATCGGACACATGGGTTATGTGCTCTTAGGACTTGCGCCAGCAACACCTTTAGGAACTGTCGGCGCAGTCGCCCAAATGTTTAGTCACGGCGTTATTTTAGCTGCACTTTTCTATTTAGTTGGTGTGGTTGAAGAAAAGGTTGGAACTCGCGAATTAGATGTGCTCAATGGTTTAATGAATCCGATTCGCGGTTTACCTTTTATTAGTGCTTTTCTCGTAGCAGCAGGAATGGCAAGTGCAGGAATTCCAGGTTTAGTTGGTTTCATTGCTGAATTTGTAGTTTTCCAAGGCGCTTATGCAACTTTTCCTATTCCAACTTTAATCTGTGTGGTAGGAACAATGTTGACCGGAGTTTACTTTGTAATTCTGTTGAATCGCACCTGTTTTGGCAAGTTGGATAATGCCACAGCTTATTATCCCAAAGTTTTATGGAGTGAGAGAATTCCGGCTTTAATTTTAGTAGGTTTAACTTTCTTTTTGGGTGTTCAACCTACTTGGTTAATGCGTTGGAGTGAACAAAGTAGTACTGCTTTAGTTGCTTCTGTGCAAGTTCATCCCCAACAGCAAATAGCTAAGGTGATGGAAGTTTTTAGTAAGTAAAGTTTCAGATGAAGAACAAAATGTTCAATAGACTTCTTGCAAAATTCATAAATCTTGGTTTTTACCACAGATATCCACAGATAAACACAGATGAACACAGATGAATACGGAGATTGTTTA
>JBAVZX010000276.1:0-2210 GCA_049589015.1 Phormidium sp.
GAGAATTAGGGCAGCGTTTAGGAGTGCGAGTTTGGCTAAATCCCGCCTTTACAGCCCATAGCAACTACAATTCCAAGAAAAATCCCACCCCGGAAATCGTCAAATCAATAGAGACTGCTGCGAAGCAGTACAGCAATGTTGGATACAATAAGGCTGCATTGGCCTTTATTGAAGCTGGAGGCAATGACACCAAAAATCCCCGTTGTAAAGCGGTGGATGCCGTAATTGCCATTTCTCCTGATGACAAATTGTTATTACCTTGCTATCACTTCGCCCAAACTGGTGTCCCAATCAACGGGAAATTATACGATTTGTATCGCCAGTCGGAAGTGGTGGAAGAATACCGTCAGTCTCAGGGCAAACTATCGGTTTGTGAAGGCTGTACGGTTTGGTGTTATCTGATACCCAGCTTCTTTAAAGGTGTAGATAAGTACTGGTGGTTGAATCAACTGACCTATGCCAGCGAATTCCTGGCCCGAAAACAATTCCTACAACGAGCTTGACGAAATAAGCTCGTTGATCTCCGATATCTCGCCAATAGAGGAGTCTGACAAGACACCCAACCAAGGATATGGGGGACGCAGGCGCAAAGCGGCGATCGTCCTAACTATAGTTTGGAGCGGCACAATTGCCTTGCATTTACTCTCTTGGGGTAGTTGGCTAATCTTAGGCTTGACTACCTTAATGGGAATTCATGCCATTCGCATTTTGCGTACCCGCCCCCATGCCCTATCTGAGTCTTTGTTAGCTGAAAACCAAGATTCTTGGCCATTCGTCTCTTTGTTGGTAGCCGCTAAAAATGAAGAGGCTGTAATTGAAAGCTTGGTGAAAACCCTCTGTAGTTTGGACTACCCAAGCTACCGTTATGAACTTTGGGTAATTGATGACAACAGCACGGACAAAACTCCACTGGTACTCAAGCAACTGACTCAAAAATACGAGCAGTTGAAGGTATTCCGGCGATGCGGGAGTGCAAGTGGCGGCAAATCAGGAGCTCTAAATCAAGTCCTGCCCCTGACTCGTGGCGATATTATCGCTGTGTTTGATGCTGATGCTCAAGTACCCAAAGATATGCTGCGGCGCGTCGTCCCTGTTTTCGCTAAAGAACAGGTGGGCGCAGTCCAAGTCCAAAAGGCTATCTCTAACCCTGATGTAAATTTGCTCACGATCGGTCAAGTGGCAGAGATGGCATTGGATACCTATTTCCAACAACAGCGGATCGCCCTTGGTGGCATTGGCGAACTGCGCGGAAATGGTGAGTTTATTCGCCGTTCTGCTTTGGAAGACTGCGGCGGTTTCAATGAGGAAACTATTACTGATGACCTTGACCTAACTATTCGTCTGCATCTCGATCAATGGGATATTGATTTTGTCATTGATCCAGCAGTGAAAGAGGAAGGTGTCACGAGTACGATCGCTCTTTGGCATCAGCGCAACCGTTGGGCAGAAGGCGGTTATCAACGTTATCTGGACTATTGGCGACCGATCTTTGCTGGTCGCATGGGTTGGCGGAAAACTTGGGATATGTTCATGTTTTGGATGATCCAATATTTCCTCCCCACCGCAGCAGTCCCAGATTTTCTGATGGCGATCGTCCGCAACCGAATGCCTGTGTTTAGCCCAGTCACAGGTCTTATGCTCACTATGTCTTTTATCGCTATGTTTAGCGGTTTACGGCGCGTTAATCAACCGGAAAAACTAAGGGCGGGTTTTGTTGCTCAATCTTCTATTGAGAGTACAAAGCTATCTGCTAAATCCGCCCCTACGATTCCTAACCTGTTTTTGACTTTGCTCAATACCCTACGTGGCACTTTATATATGTTTCACTGGGTCATTGTTATGGCTAGTACCACAGCCCGAATGTCTGTTTTACCTAAACGACTAAAATGGGTGAAAACTGTCCATAAAGGTGCAGAAGCAGAATAAGGACAAAGGCAGAAGGGAAGACAGGGAACAGGGAACAGGGAACAGGAAACAGGATAAATTCTTCAATTGTCTCCCCACTTCCCCACCTCCCTATCTCCCCATCTCTTCTTCTCCCCTCTACTACCTCAATAATTAAAATTCATCTTCTAATTCTGAGTCATCTTCTGGTTCAAAACTCGCGTCAAAATCTGGTTTTTCTGCGGACGATCGCAAATGATTTTTTTCTGGTAACTTATCAGCTAATTCCAGATCATCTGTTAATTCCATAACCTCACCATTAAAGG
>JBAVZX010000277.1:0-10932 GCA_049589015.1 Phormidium sp.
CCTTTGTTTCAAGATCCAGAACTGAAGCTATCAAGTTTTGGCTTAACTTAAACTAGTGAAAGAAGGCAGAAGACTCCAAGGCAGAAGGCAGAAAGGAAGAAGAATTCTATTTTCAGCTTTTTATCTGTTTTCAACTGATTGGTTATTTCTGTCAGACTGGATTAGTTTCATCCCCCAAAATTTATCTGTAGTCAAAATCGAAAATCTCAAATCGAATGGCGGAGTTAAATCATTATCAAACTCTGCAAGTTGGCCCAAGAGCAACCCAAGCAGAGATTAAACAATCTTATCGTCGATTGGCTAAACTTTTTCATCCCGATAGTCAGCAAAAGACGGCCAATCATGAGCAAATTGTGCGGCTGAATGCTGCTTATGAAATCTTAAGCGATCCGCAACGACGGGAGTTTTACGATCGACAATTAAAAAATGGTTCATTTGGTGCGGTTGGGAATTGGCAACAACGAACCAAAGCCGCCCAAAGACAATACCAAAAACAGCGACAAACGGTTCATGATATTGATCAGCAAATTCAATTATGGTTGAGTCTAGTTTATCAACCAGTAAACCGTTTAATTAGTCGCATTATCAATCCGATCAAGGAACAAATTGACCAACTTTCTGCCGATCCTTTTGATGATGAATTAATGGAAAGTTTCCAGGATTACTTAAATGATTGCCAGGAGTTGCTTTCCCAAGCCCAACACATTTTTAGCTCAATGCCTAATCCTTCTCCTTTAGCTGGGGTTGCTGCCAGACTTTATTACTGCTTGAATCAAGTGGGAGATGGGATTAGCGAATTAGAAAGTTTTAGCTGGAATTACGATGACCAATATTTACACACAGGTCAGGAAATGTTTAGAATTGCCGCCCAACTAAGACGCGAAGCACAAGCTGCTTTCAAAAATTTTGTCTAAAAATGTGGGAGAGTTGTAAGTTAATTATACGCAGTCAATACCCCCCATCTCCCTGCCCCTGGAACCCCTCTGCCTCTGAATGCGGTATCCTACAATTAGAGTCGTTTTACGAATCTTTACAATTCCACCTTTGCTCCTCCCAGCATGAAGTGTATTATCAAACGTCGGGCTAAGTTTTCAGCCAGTCATCTGTATTGGTTGCCAGAGTTGAGTGAAGCCGAAAATATTCAAAAATTTGGGGCTTGTACTCGATCGCCTGGACATGGACATAACTATGTCTTGTATGTCTACATGGCAGGCGAATTGGATGAATATGGCATGGTGTTAAACCTGTCTGATGTGAAACACATCATTAAGCGAGAAATTACCAGCCAATTAGATTTTTCCTATCTCAATGATGCTTGGTTGGAGTTTCAGGAAACTCTACCAACTACAGAAAATATGGCACGGGTAATTTGGCAGCGGTTAGCGCCTCACTTACCAATTGTGCGAATTCAACTGTTTGAACATCCAGAACTTTGGGCTGATTATTTAGGAAACGAAATGGAAGCATACCTCAGCATTGCCACTCATTTTAGCGCCGCCCATCGGCTAGCGCGTCCTGACCTTAGTTATGAGAAAAATTGCGAGATTTATGGTAAGTGTGCTCGTCCTAATGGGCACGGTCATAATTATCATTTAGAGGTGACTGTGAAGGGGGAAATTGATCCGCGCACGGGGATGACTGTAGATTTGGGAGATTTGCAAAAGGCGATCGATGATTATGTAGTAGAACCATTCGATCACACTTTTTTGAATAAAGATATTGCCTACTTTGCCGAAGTTGTGCCGACAGCGGAAAATATTGCTGTTCATATTCGTGATTTATTGCAAGAACCAATTCGTGAGTTAGGTGCAGAATTGTTCAAAGTTAAGTTAATAGAAAGTCCGAATAATTCCTGTGAAGTTTACGGTACTCAATTGGAGAAATCTTTGAGTAATGGTAAGTTTAGTGAGCAAGTTTTAGTGAGAATTTAAGTTTTTTGGTCAGGAAAAATCGCACCTCATTAATTAATTGTTGGGGTGCGATTTTTTGTTCAGAGCAACGATCGATGATCGATCGGTAATGATTTTTAGGTAAACACAAAAGAGGAACTAGTTAGGACACTGGTTTGGATATTGGCGACGATCGCTAAATCGTTACCTAAGAAACTAATTACAGCATCAGCACCTCTTTGGGTAATGGTGAGGGAACTAATACTATTCACTCCCAGATTACTAAAACCAATTACATCTGTGCCTGGTTGGAAGTCTGCGATCGTACTGGGAGCAACAGGAATATTACTATTAACCATCCAAAATTGGTCGGCATCTGCACCACCAAATAAAGTATTAGGGCCAGCACCAGCGAATAAAACATCCTTCCCTTTATCGCCAAAAATTAAATCGTTAACTCCACCAATAATCGTGTCATCATTCTGACCACCATGCAGAGTACTACCACCCAAATTATTAGCTGCATTGATAAAATCATTCCCTAGATTGCCATTCACATTATTAGCTTTACCAGGTAACAAGAAATCATTGCCATTGTCGCCCAATAAAACATCACCAGCACCACCAATTAATACATCATCATCTTGACCGCCACGTAAGGTATTATTCCCAGAACTAGCCGATCCAGAGATCGTATCATCACCTTGGAAACCATTGATAAACTCACCACCTTTTGCGGTCAATGAATCTGGCCCTTTCCATACAGCCATGACTAACTGACCACCTTCGACATACTTGGAATCTTTGATAGTGTGAGCCTGAACATCGAACAGATAGAATTGTCTACCAGAGCCAAGTTCAATGATACCGGAACTTTCCCATTCGCCTGGTGCGCTGGTATCGTCATATTGTTCGCCAGCAGCACTTTCGTTGAGTTCTGCCACGAAAGTAATTTGATCTGTGGCTATGTCGTATTCCCAAATGCCAGCTTCTCTGGCCTTCGCTTCCATGACATCACCGCCAAAGGCAGTTTCGTCTTCTTGAATCAGGACTTTGCCTTTTTTGTCTACAACAATATTGTCGTAACTGACACCAGTATCAAAGCCACCGTTTAGCACCATTTCAAAGTTATTGATTTGTCCAGTGGGATCGTTAGGATTCAGGCTGAAGCGGTACATTTTACCATAGGGGTTTTCTGCTTCCGCAAAATTGTTAGTTGTCCCACCACCAAGTTTGTCGTTAGTGCCTGTGGTGACAAAATAAAAAGTGCCTGGGTTGTTAGGATCTTCGTGAATGTCTTCTAAACGGCGAAAATTAGTGGAACGACTGGCAGAGTCTGCCCAACTGCTGAGGACTGCACCTGTAGGGTCAAGGGCAATGTCTTTGGGGACTGGTACCCAAAAAGCTTGGGTTTTTACTCCTTCGGTTAGGGTTTCACCTTCATGTCCGACAACTCTCAACACATATAATTGACCATCTTGGAAACCATTGGGGTCTTGTGCAGTTTGTTGACCGACAAACATATAAAGTTCGCCGTTAGCAAAGTCTTCTGTGGCAAAAATTACGGTTTTATCGGAGTTGGTAGCACGATATTGCGAGGCGGAAGTTACGTTTTCTTTGGCGTAACGACCTAATCCTTCGATAGCTAAAGCTGTACCATCAGGAGATAATGCCCAACCTCGACTTGTGGAGGCTCCCGTAGTTGCGTTATCTGTGGTTTCTTCGGGAATGAAAAAAACTGGAGTTGATTGACCGTTGGCATCAACAAAGCCACTTTCTGCTAAGTAAGCAGAACAAAAACGAGTGAAACTAAAATTTCCTCCTGTTGCCGCATTTACATAAGTACCTGTTGCTGTATTTAAGACATACTCACCAGTGGGATCTACGGCTCTTTTAATGAGATTTTTTCCGCCAATAATGTTCCAGTTTTTGTCAAAGACATATAGCGAGACTCTCGCTCCTTGAATTATTCCGGGAACGGTAGAGGAAATAGCAGAAGTCAGCGGATTTCTTCTACTATCAACTGCGGCGATTTCGTGGTTGAGAAAAAGGTAATAGTTGTTTGCGGTTTCGTACACCCCCATGCCGTCAGGAATGCCTGCAAAGGCAAAAGTTCTTCCTGGTAAAGTTTGAAAGTTACCTACGGTACCTTCAATTAGGGGAACTTCATCTCCCACTTTTAGCATAGGAACGAACTCGTAGCCCGGATTGCCAGGAACATTTCTGACGTAAGACGTTGCCATGATTAAAGAATTCCTTTCTTTATTAATTAAGAAATAGTTGCAACACTAAAAACTTATTTGTTGCTAAAAAGCTTCAGTAACAATTGCGACTACCCAAAAATTAATATCTCTCTAATAAGTTAAGCTTTAGCTAAAAAATCAATATGAAAAGTTTAATTTAAGACTATATTTCGATTAAGTAATTTTATTAAAAAAGTCACATAAATGTAACTTTTAAAAAATATTTATTTATCAATATTTCCTAAGCATCAATTACAACACATAAATATACTAAACTAGCAAAAAATTAAATTTAAGTTAATATTGTTTAACAATAACTTATAATAATGGGAGAATTTATAAATTTCAAACTTAATTAGACATCTCCAAAAAAGATTGTAGAGACGTTGTATACAACGTCACTCTACAACAAGACGTTGTATACAACGTCTCTACAACAAGGGTTCCAAGTAACGCAGATTTAATTTCTGGAGATGTCTAACAATCAACAGTTTATTAGTTGCTATTTTACCTGAGCAATTATTGTGCGATGGCGAGGACTGTTAGGAGTGATTGTTGGTGCAGAAAAACCTGCTTCTACTAAAGCTTGGGAAATGTCCAATGTAAAGTATTCATCCAAGTAAGGTTCGGTACTTTTTAGCAAAGTGAAAATGTAAGGAGGCATTTTTTTATAAGCTGGCGATTGGGGATTCATATCCATAATGGCAATGTGACCGTTGGGACGCAACAAACGTTTCGCTTCGCGGAAAATTTCTTTAGTTGCGGATTGTGGCAATTCATGACACATTAAAAATATGGAAACTAAGTCAAAGGAAGCATTTGGTAAACCTGTTGATTCGGCAGCAGCATGAACCCAATTGATTTTAATGTTTTTTTGTTGCGATCGGTATTCTGCTACTGCTAGAAAATAAGGTGATAAATCAACGCCTGTAATGTTAGCTTGGGGATAAACTTGTTGCAGCGCAAAGCTACTCATGCCGACGCTACAACCCAGGTCTAAAATATCTTGTGGTGGGGTAGAAATTTGCTGTTTTACAATGTTATGATAACTTTGTCTTAGTTTGGCATCTCCGTCGATCGCTGGAACTTTAGACCAGATGGTAGAATGGACGGCATGAGCGGCAGATTCGACTTCTAATGCTGGTTCCCAACCAAGGTTTCCTTCTTCGTAAGCGTGGAACGATCGCACATAATATTCTGGGTAACTTAAACCGTAATTTTGTACTTTTTGTAAGTAACTTTCCCAGTTTTCCTGACTTAATTCCTTAACTTGCAGCCGCCAATGTACGCCAATTTTTTCGGCTCTTTTCATCATCATCTCACGAGCTTGATGCTTGGCGATATCTGCCAATGGTTTAATTGCTAGGACTCCATTAACTAAGCGAGAAGCTAACCCTGGAGTATTGTTTACTGTTGCAGTCATCTGATTAGTAATTAGTCATTAATTTCACCTGTCTGATCCTACCAAGTTTGGCACACAAATTTGCAGGGATTCTGCTATAACTAATGACCAATTAGCTTGGTTCGTTGTGAGGACTTTAGTCCTTTTATCGAGGAAAGAAAACGACTGAAGTCGCCACAACAAACTTAACGACTGAAGTCGCCACAACAAACTTAAGATGATATGACTATTTACCACTGGCTAATGACTGTTGTTCTTTTGGTTTTAAGGCGAAGACGATTTCCATTTGGCTGGTTGATGGATTAACTTTATTAGCTGTGACTCCAATGCCACGAATGGAATTTAAGATAGCACAGGTATCTGAGGAAAGAGGTAGTTGAAGATTCAGGAGAAAGTTGCTATTAAATACAGACATTACTGTGTCCATATCGACATAGAAAGATCCTGTATTTGATTTAGGTAAAGAATTAGTAACTGTTTGGAAAGCTTGGTTTTTTTCTAGGGTTTTAGAACTACTTGCCATTGCTTCAACTATGGGACGACCGACGGCGACAAACATTGATTCTTTGTCTAACCAACCATGTCCTAATAATACTCCTTGATCGTTTGACCATTCGGTGATGGATTTGCCTTGAATGTGTCGGCGGTCTATATTAATAGAGTTAGTTTGCGCGAGTTTATCTAATTTAGTTAATGCGGTTTCGGCGGCTTTGCGATCGCTAGTTTTCACAACTAACGCTGCACTAAAACCCATCGGTGCTAAAACACCTTCATTCGCCGGAAATGCGCCAACCGCAAATTCTCGATCCATCCATTGCAAAACATCTTTATCTAAGTCAAGGTTGACTTTATCTTTAAGATAATTGCGAACTAAGTTAACCTGATTATTAAATTGGGGATTTTTCTTTGCTTGCGTTACAGCTTCTTTCCAACCTTGGCTAATTCCATATCCACTGAGTAAAGCCACAGTATTCAAGGGAAATTTAGATACCATTTTTCCTGGTGTGGGTTGAAATTCTGCTTGTTTAATTGGTTCTTTCTGGACTTCCCCGATCGCCTTCATCCTAATTCCTAAGTTATCTATTCCCACCCCCATAACCACTGATTTCATATTTTTTAATTGCTGCATTGATGCTGGAGTTAATTGGGTGATATTCCCGTATTTATCCATCACTTCGGCAATCACATTTTGCGATTCCGGTACATAAATTTCCGCGATTTTGTTGGGTAAATCTATACCCTTCTCTAACATCAACTTAGCACCTACTTTATCCGCAAAAGAAGGTTCACCTTTAAAGGTATCAATTGCTGCTTCCAGCGATTTTTTCTGCGGTGATATCACCAAATGCTCTTTTAATAGCGCTATGTAAGTTTGTTGATTTTTACTTGCACTTTCCCAAATCTTGACACCTTTATAGTTACTCTCTCGTTTTTCTCCACCTGATGATTTTTTTAACTTAGTAGCAAAACTTATAGCGCTAATTTTATCTTTAATACCGATCGCAACTAGAAAATTTGGTTTCTCTGTAGTGGCGGTGGTAGTGGCAAGTTCTTGCGTAGTGTTGCTTGGTAAAATGGCGAACATTACACTACCTAGCCAAGGCTGAATATCTTTTGTGTAATCTATCTTTGTATTCTCAGCAAACATCTGTTTTTGCAGGCTAGTCACACTGTTGCTGATAAATTGCTGCGCTTCTGAAGTCCCAAATTGCGGCAATTTTGACCAAGCTTTTCCATCAGTAGAGACTACACCTGCTACCAATGCCTCATCTGGAACTAATTTGGCGCTAGCTAACGGACTCACATCGCTAAAAACACCACGTAAGTATAAGTAACCACCTGTGGCACCACCAACAATTAAAACAGCTGCGCCAACACCTAAAGTGTTGAGTCTCGATAATTTAGAGACTTTAGAGACTTTAGAGACTTCTGAAATTTTAGAGACTGTTTGGCCTAACATCATCCTCACCTCACATTATGACAATACTTTTTTGGGAAAATTTTACGGAGTTACTTCAGTACTGATGCAGTATTTTTTCTTAGGCCACTGGGGGCAAATAAATGGGATATTTTCTTTTGTGCGTAGAATTCTGTAACTAATCAATGAATAAATTTTAAAGTAGTTCTGGAATTTAGCAATAGGAAAATGTATACAACTGGCTTATATGACTAACTAAGTAATATTTCTTATTAATAGTTAAAAATAACTCTATCTTTCTGGATAGGCACTCTCGCATATTTGGCTGTAGGAGTAGGTTGAGTAAGAAGGCTTTTATGCAGGAAGCAGAAGAAATCTTTCTAAATTTATCCCAGAGACAGGAAAACTTCCGTCACTGAGTCTCGTAATCTTGAGTAAGATTTACTGCTACATAGTAGGCATATTTATCATACTTAGAGGTATTCCGTGGCCAAGTCACCATCGCACAGCTTTCTTTACCCAGAACTGAAGTGGGATACCTGGAGGCTGTACAATTATAGATTCTGTGGTAACAAAATCGATCGCAATCGGCAAAGGAAAAAATAATTCTAGCAATTTAGCTAACCGATATTGAGGCTTTATCTTCATTTTTACACCTAGAAAAACTGGAATATTAATATAATTTATCCTCGATTTAGAGATAATTACATTTAACAAAGATGAAATAGGGCGAAAAGTAGCGATAATTTGCTAAGTTCATCGCATTTAGTCGGCAATTAGCGTTAACCTAAAAAAACAGACTAAATTGCTGTTACTGTCATACAGACTTAAGCCAAAGATGAAATTGCACTCATATTTTGATGAAGGGAACGGCCATAAATCCTTTGAGTTACCAGGTGCTCGACCGCATTATAATCCCGATCGCCCCGGACAAGTAGAACATATCTTTCTGGATTTGGCGCTGGATATTCCCAACCGCACCTGTAAAGGGACTTGCAGCATCAGATTAGCGCCAGTGCGGACGGGGATTCAACATCTTACCCTAGACGCAGTTAGCTTGAAGATTCACTCAGTCGAGGTTGATAATGCCGCGCAGGATTTTGAGTACGATGGCGAACAGTTGCAAATTCGACTCACCACGCCAACGCAAGCAGGAAAACCGATTACCCTTGTGATTGCTTACGCCGCAGAAAACCCACAAAGAGGGATTTATTTTATCACTCCTAACGAGCATTATCCCAACAAACCGATACAAGTTTGGACGCAGGGAGAAGATGAAGATTCCCGTTATTGGTTTCCCTGTTTTGATTATCCGGGACAACTAGCAACTTCCGAAATTCGGGTACAAGTTCCTCAACCATTAATTGCTATTTCCAATGGGGTATTAATTAATAGCGAAGATGCGGGAGAGACAAAAATTTACCATTGGTCACAGGGGGAAGTTCATCCTACTTATTTAATGACTTTAGCGGTGGGAGATTTTGCCGAAATTCAGGATGAATGGAATGGTAAACCTGTCACTTATTATGTAGACAAAAGTCGGGAAGAAGATGCCCGTCGGACAATGGGCAAAACGCCGCGGATGATCGAATTTTTCAGTGAAAAATTTGGTTATCCTTATCCATTTCCCAAATACGCCCAAGTTTGCGTAGATGATTTTATTTTTGGGGGAATGGAGAATACTTCTACTACTTTGTTAACTGACAGATGCTTGTTAGATGAAAGGGCATCGTTAGATAACCGCTTCAGTGAAAGTTTAGTTGCCCATGAACTCGCCCATCAATGGTTTGGGGATTTGGTGGTGATTAAACATTGGTCTCATGCTTGGATTAAAGAAGGAATGGCATCTTATTGTGAAGTACTTTGGACAGAACAAGAGTACGGAAAAGATGATGCTGCTTACTATATGTTGAATGAGGCGCGGAGTTATTTAGCTGAAGATAGCGGTCGCTATCGTCGTCCAATTGTAACTCATGTTTATCGAGAAGCGATCGAACTTTATGACCGACATCTTTACGAAAAAGGTGCTTGCGTCTATCACATGATTCGCGGAGAATTGGGAGACGAATTGTTTACAACGGCAATTCATAAGTTTGTCCAAGAAAATGCCCACAAAACAGTAGAAACTATTGATTTGTTAAGGGCAATTGAAAAAGCCACAGGTCGGAATTTACTGTTTTTGTTTGATCAGTATGTTTATCGGGGTGGACATCCTGATTACAAAGTTGCCTATTCCTGGGATGCTGATAGCAAACTGGCGAAAGTCACGGTGACGCAAACTCAGGCAAAAGCAGATAACAACGGTAGTAATAGTGATTTGTTTGACCTGAAAATTCCCATTGCTTTTGGTTATGTGAAGGACGATAAATTCTCAGAATTTAAAACCTTTACAGTGCGAGTTAATGAGAAAGAACAAAGTTTTTACTTCCCCCTAACAGAGAAACCTGATTTTATCAGTTTTGACCGGGGAAATTACTACCTAAAAACTGTGGCTTTGGAATATGCAATCCCAGAATTGAAGGCGCAATTAAAATTTGATCCTGATCCAGTTTCGCGGATTTATGCGGCGGAAGCATTGGCGAAAAAAGGTGGTTTAGAAACGGTCAAAGCTTTGGCAGAAGCATTAGAAAATGATGCTTTTTGGGGTGTGCGAGTCGAAGTTGCTAAACAACTTTCGGAAGTAAAACTTGATCAAGCAGGAGTTGCTTTAGCTAAGGGATTGAGCGATCAAAATCCGTTGGTTCGTCGGGCTGTGATCAATGCTTTGGTTAACATTAAAACCACTGAAAGTTATATAGGCTTAAAACAATTGCTGCAAGCAGGTGATGACAGTTATTATGTGGAATCAGCAGCAGCAAATTCTCTGGGTGCAATGATGACCTCAGCGACTTTAAAAGATCAAGAAGATGAGGTGATTGGGTTACTTTCTGGTATTTTAAGAGAAAGGGCTGGCTGGAATGAAGTGGTTCGGGTTGGTGCGATCGCAGGTTTAAGCCAATTAAAATCTTCTCCTATTGCTTTAGACCTGATTTTAGAATACACTCGCCCCGGAATTCCTCAAGCTTTGCGCTTAGCAGCAATTCGCGCTTTAGGGACAATTTCCACCGGACAAACTGCTAATAATGTGGAGTGGATTTTGGAACAACTAGCTGATATTGCTAAGGAAACTTTCTTCCTAACTCAAGTAGCAGTTGTCACCGCTTTAGGACAAATGGAAACTGCTAAAGCAATTCCTGTATTGCAATCTTTAGTGAATCAAACACCTGATGGAAGAGTGCGTCGCATTGCGGAAGAAGCAGTTCAAAAGGTGCAGAAAAATGTGGGTACCGATCAATCTGTGAAACAGTTACGCGAAGAACTTGATCTACTGAAAAAGGAAAATCAAGAATTAAAAAGTCGGGTAGAAAATTTGGAGGCTACATCTAAGGTGAATTCTCAATCATAGACTTGTTGTAAAACGAGTAGAGACGTTTCATGAAA